>NHHF01000003.1 GCA_002171155.1 Betaproteobacteria bacterium TMED156 | reverse complement strand
TGTCTCATTAAGGATAAATAAAATGGTGCTTCTTCAACAGTCAGTTTCTCAAAAATAGTTAGGACGAATGTTCCATCAGTGGTATAAATGAAATAATTAGTATTTTCAATTCCCTCTTGTATCCCTTCAAAATGCAACAAATCCCCAATATCAAAACCAGAAAGCAGATTTTGCAAAGTTTTTTGGGATATCTTAGAAAAAACAGCCATAATTTATAAAATGTATTTTACTTTTATTAGGTAATAAATTTTAATATTTTTTATATATGAAAAATTCTCAATTATATTCAGTTAATGATATACGTGAGACCTTTATAAACTATTTTGTTGAAAAAGGGCACACAAAAATTCCATCAAGCACATTGGTGCCTCTAACTGATTCGTCACTTTTGTTCACTAACAGTGGGATGGTTCAATTCAAAGAGATCTTCATGGGTAATAAAAATCCTGCATCTCCCAGAGCTGTATCTGCTCAAAGGTGTTTACGAGCTGGAGGTAAACACAATGATCTTGAAAATGTTGGATTTACTGCTCGTCACCATACTTTTTTTGAAATGTTAGGTAATTTTTCTTTTGGAGATTATTTTAAAGAGGATGCAATTTCTTTTGCCTGGGAATTATTGACTAAAGTTTTTTTAATTGACGAACAAAGGCTGATAGTTACTGTCTATGACCAGGATGATGATGCTTACAGATTATGGAAAACTAAAATCGGATTAAGTGACAACCAAATTATTAAGATTGGTGATAACAAAGGTTCAAGATATGCAAGCGATAATTTTTGGCAGATGGCAGATGTAGGACCATGTGGACCATGTTCAGAAATATTTTTTGATCATGGTAGTCACATAAACGGAGGACTGCCTGGCTCTAAAAATGAGAATGGTGACCGATTCGTTGAGATATGGAACTTAGTTTTTATGCAGTACCAAAGATTAGAATCTGGAGAACTAGTAAAACTCCCAAACTTATCTGTTGATACTGGAATGGGTCTTGAAAGAATATCTGCTGTGATGCAGAAAGTTAACAGTAATTTCGAAATTGATTTGTTCAGAAAATTAACAGACCGTGTCATGATTAGAACTGAAACAAAAGTTAAATCTTATTCTCATATTCACCCTTCAGTCAGAGTTATAGCCGATCATATTAGAGCATGTTCTTTTTTGGTGCTAGACGGAGTTTTACCATCTAATGAGGGAAATGGGTACGTATTAAGGAGAATCATTAGAAGAGCTCTTCGCCATGGTCATAAGCTTGGAAAAAAAGAGCCCTTTTTTTCTTTGTTAGTTCAAGACCTATCGAATATTATGGGTGATCATTTCTCCGAATTACAAGAAAAAGTACAACTCATCTCTAGTTGTCTTTTCGAGGAGGAACAAAAATTCAATGAAACTTTAAGCAGAGGCATTGAAATATTAGAAAATGTATTAAAAAAATCCAGGTCTAAAAAAATTGATGGTAAAACAATTTTCTTACTTTATGACACTTATGGTTTTCCAACAGATTTGACGGCTGATATTTGCCGAGAGAAAGAATTTACTCTTGACCTCAAAGGGTTTGAACTGGAAATGAGAACTCAAAAGGAGCTTGCAAGAACAACTAACAAGTTCAAATATCCTCAGAGTTTTGATTGTGATGATCCATCAACTAACTTTGTAGGTTATGACACTAACTTTACATGCGGAAAAATCATTTCAATTTTTCAAAAAGAAAAATCAGTAACAAAAGCTATTAAAGGCGATTCCGTAATGTTCACATTGTCCGAGTCATGTTTCTATGCTGAATCAGGAGGACAAGTTGGAGATATAGGATATATTGAATCTGATTCTGCTATTGCAAAAGTCACTGATACAACAAAAAACATAAATGATGTTTTTCTTCATCATGCCGTTATCGAACAAGGCGAAATAAAAGTTGACCAAATTGTTCAAGCAAGAGTTGATTTGGAAAACAGAAATAATATAAAAAGAAACCACTCAGCCACTCATCTTCTTCATTACGCTTTGAGGGAGGTTTTAGGAGAACATGTTAAACAGAAAGGATCATTAGTTAATGGTGATAGAACTCGTTTCGATTTTTCCCATCCAAATGTACTCTCCAATGAACAGATTAAAAGTGTTGAGAAAATTGTAAATTATGAAATTTTAGATAACTCTCCAACTTCAGTAAATATTATGGATTATTTGAAAGCAATTGATTCAGGGGCAATCGGATTATTTGGAGAAAAGTATGATTCAAATGTGAGAGTTTTAACAATCGGTACTTCGAAAGAATTATGTGGTGGAACTCATGTCGAAAGAACTGGAGATATTGGCTTTTTTAAGATAATGAATGAAACTGGAGTTTCGAGCGGAGTAAGAAGAATTGAGGCTTGCACTGGTTATAAAGCTCTCTCGTTTATTCAAGAAACCTATGACACAGTTGACAAGGTATCTAAAATTGTAAATACGTCATCAAGTAAACTTTATGAAAAAATTACAGTTTTATTAGAAAAAAATAAGAAACTTGAAAATTATGCTGAGTCAGTACAAACAAAATGGCTTTTTTCGGTTCAAAAAAAATTGATTAAAGATCCTGAGATTTATGAAAACATTAATCTCGTATCTAGAAACATTGATTCTGTTGATAGTAAAGCATTAAGGAGTCTTATTGATTATGTTAAATCCAGTATTCCGCCAGTGGTTGTGGTTTTGACAACTATTAATAATGACAGAGTTAATATGATAGTTGGAGTTAGTAAAGACATATCAAAAAACTACAATGCGAGTAAAATAGTTTCAAAATTAGCTCTTAAAATTGGAGGCAAGGGTGGTGGAAGAGATGACTTGGCTCAAGCAGGTGGTAATAAGGTTAATGCAATTAATGAAGTTCATCAAAGTTTAAAAGGAGTTTTGAATGAATTTAATGTCGAGAAAAAATCACAATGACATCTAGTAATAGTGAAAACGACATATTTGACTTAGACCTTAGTGGTTTGTGCTGCCCTCTACCAATTTTGAAAACAAAAAAAATGTTGGGTAATTTAAAATCCGGACAATTAATTTATGTCACAAGTACGGATTCAGGCTCTTATAGTGATTTTAAATATTTTTGTGAGAATACTGGTAATGATCTTATTTCCAGAGAAGAAAAAGAATCAAAATTCTACTTTTTGATAAGAAAAAAATAAGGACTTCATTTTTTTTCTTTGTTTTCTGCAAGATCTGCAGCAGTTGTAAATGCATCTGAATAAAATTCACGCTCAGGTAAATTGCAGTTTTCGACAAAATCTTTTTGAGCGGATCTTACCATAATTGGTGAACCACATGAGTAAACTGAGTAATTTTGTAGATCAGGAAACTCATCAATAACAGCATGATGAACAAATCCTGTTTTTCCTGACCATTGTTTTTTTTCGACATTATCGCTTACGACAGGAATATATTTGAAATTAGAAAATTGTCTAGTCCATTCAGTTACACTATCATGCATGTACAATTCTGATGGTTTACGCACTCCCCAGAACAAAAACATTTCTCTCTGTATGTTTTTGCTGAAAGCATATTCCGCAACTGCTTTGATTGGAGCAAATCCAGTCCCACTAGCAAGAAAAATTATTGGTTTTGAAGAGTCCTCTCTTAAAAAAAAAGTACCCAATGGACCCTCAAGTCTGAGTATGTCTTTGACCTTAACTGAATTTATTGATGATGTTCCACTTTCAAAAATTGCATCGGTGAAAGCTCCTCCAGGAGAATGTCTTATATGTAATTCTAGTAAATTTTGCAGGTTGGAGGGATTTGCCATGGAGTAGCTTCGTCTTTTACCATCTTTAAGTAAAATATCTACATACTGACCAGCATAATAATTAAATTTTTCACTAGCTGGAAGCTTTAGTTTAACAATTGCTATGTCCTCAGCTTTTTTTTCAATACTTTCAACTCTGCACGGTAGTTTTTTTGGGGAGACCATACCGGGTTTTGAAATTAAATTTGCCTGAATTTCAACATTTGAAAGGGGTTTAGCTGTGCATAATAATAATTTTTTGTTGATTTTTTCTTCCTCAGTTAATGCTTTTGCTTGGTAATGACCATAGTCCACATCACCTTTAACTAAAGTAGCCTTACAAGAAGCACAAGCACCATTTTTACAACCATACGGTAGAACCAACCCTTGCTTTAAAGCAGCCTGCAAAATTGTTTGATTTTTTTCAATCTTGTAAATCTCTCTTGAAGAATTAAGGGTAAAGTGAAATGTCATATCGATGAAGGTTAAAAGTTAAAGTTTATATGTTATTTTTTTGAGCCCATAAGAATATTGTTATACCAAAAATCAAAGCCAAAAAACAAGGAATGAAAGCTACAATTACAGGAGGCCAAGTGTTTAATAGACCTAAATGTGAAAATAAGCTGTTGCCCAAATGAAAAGTTATTCCAATTACCATACCTAAAAAAACCTTATAGCCAACTGATCCTTTTCTAGTATGAATATATGCTGCAGGTATAGCAATCAGTATCATTATCCACAATAAAAAAGGGTAAAAAACTTTTTTCCAAAAGGCTATCTCGTACCTGTTCGTTTTTTGTTTACCAAAGCTTAGATATTCAATAAATGAGTAAAGTTCAGTTGCTGACATTTTTTCAGGTTTTATTGTTAATGCTTCAATTGTCCTTTCTGATAATTTAGTATAAATTGACAATACAGAGTGATTGGTTAATTGTGTAGTACCTTTTTGGCTAATTGTTAAGACTTTTGGTTCCATTAGCTTCCAAGAATTAAGAACTAAATCATTTTTTTTGTCTATTTCACTTTTTACATCTTTTTTAGACTTAATGTAATTTCCTTTGTTGGCAGAAATTACAGAAATAAGTTTAGAATTTTGGTCAAATTCATAGATTTTTACACCAATTAATGATTTATCTGGGAAAATTTTTTTTATATTAACAATCCTTTCTCCTACATTTTTTTTATCATTATTATTAAAGTCAAATCTGTCTCGTAGCCAGAACCCTGATCGAAAATTACTTGTTGATTTAATTTTGAAATTTGTTTTATCCCAGTCCCTAGAAAATTTATCTGATAACGGTATGAAAATTTCTGATAAAAAAACTGTAAAAAATGCTATAGGTAATCCAATTAAAAAGATAATCAGTGATACTTTTTGCGGGGATAAACCCCCAACTCTAAAAGCAGTAAATTCTGAGTTTGAGGCTAACTCTGAAAACGCCCAAAGACTTCCAATGAGCGTCGCTATAGGAATAATTTCATATATTACATTTGGAATTTTTAGGAGAACAATTATTAGGATAGAGCTTATTAAAAATGCGCCTTTTCCTATTT
Organism: Betaproteobacteria bacterium TMED156; assembly: GCA_002171155.1. The sequence continues at coordinate 12,068 of NHHF01000003.1, read as the reverse complement.
GATCAAGTTCCGATATAAAATTAAAGAAAGTAAACAAAAGCGTAAACCCAACCAAGGTTATTATTATTCTAATTAGCACTACTTTGGCTAAGTATTTAGTAGCTAAGTTCATTTTAAATCGAATGGAATTTTTTTAATATTAATGCAAATGGATTTCTTAGAATATACATTTTTATATAAATTAAAAAAGTAGTAATCAACAATATTGACACAGGAAGAATTATAAGGCCAAAAATGAAAGTTATTTCCTTCTTTGCTACCAATGCTTGAATGATTCCCAACATATTATTAAAAGCTATGAAAATTAATAAAGCTCCAAAAATATGTATAAGTCTGCCCTGTTTGTTTTCAAGACTGGATAATGGAATAGATAAAAAAGGTAAAAATATGCAAAGTAATATTGTTCCAATCCTAAAAGACAACTCACCTAAATCTGCTGGAGCACTCCTCTCAAATAAGACCCAGGTTGAAGTGCTTCTAACTCTCTCCCTGTAAGAGGTTGATTTTGGTGGTGAATCAATTCTCATTTTATAATTCTCAAATTTAGTGCTTCTGACTTCAGCCGAGGAGTCTAAAGACATTATATCTGTTCTAGACCCAAGTTTTAGTTGTATCCATGGAAGTTGTTTCTGATCATAAATAAGTTTACCTTTTGTTCCCATTACTATAATTTCTTGATTATTTTTTTGTTTGATTGAGATAAAAACAAGACCTAAATTTGAAGATTCTTTGTCAGTTTGCTCTATAAAAATAACTTTTTCCCCGTTTGTGAATTCACTAAATGTACCTGGTGGAATTTCAGTAAGTTTTTTTTCAGCCAAAGATTGCTGTCTGAGTTCATCAGCCTGACTTCTTGCCCATGGTGTAGCTAGGATTGATGTTAAAATAGTTAATAAGATGAAGGATAAAGAAAATTTCCAAACTACAGGGATGTAAGAGGTCAGGTTTTGACCAGAGCTTAACCAAATTACCATTTCATTGTCCCTGCATTGTCGAGATAAAACCACAAAAACAGAAAGAAAGGCAGTTAGGGTTAAAATAGTAGAAATAGAACTTATTGTTGAAAATCCAATTAGTGGAATAACAAGTTGAGCCTCTAATTGGCCTGAGGCAGCGTTACCGAGTGTTCTAACAAGTGCCATTGTGATTACTACAGTTAACAGACACGCAAATGTCATACCTGCAACGGATCGCAGTTCACTTAGAAGAAATTTCTCGAATATCACTGTATTTATAATATATGCTTTATTTAAATTAAGGGTATTTTGTCATGACCGTTAACAGTGCAACCAATAATTCTTCTAAAGATTCGTCCGATGCTAAGGATCCTGGAGAGATTAGAGATCAAATTAACTTTTTAACAAGTAATAAACCTGTTGATAGGGCTACCTGTGACTGTCTATGGGTGGGGCTTTTTTCTACTTCTGCGGGTGTTGAGCTCAGTACACCTGCAAGAATTTTAGACAAAGCGTCTGATGGTGTTATTACTAAAATAATAAAATCTGGTGATTTTAATGGAAATTCTGGAACAACTTTCCTTATCAGAGATATACCTGGTATTCCATCACCAAGGGCATTATTAATAGGATGTGGCAAAAAAGATTCCTTCGACGAAAAAGCATACAGAGATGCTGTAAAAATTGCTACAAAGTCAATGATTCCTCTTAAAGGGGTGAAAAAAATTGCATCTTTTTTAACTGAGCTTTTTGTGAAAGAGAAACCTGGCTTTTGGAAATTACAAACACACTTACTAACTATTAGAGACGTTCTTTATCGTTTTGATCGGTTTAAATCACCCAAAGATCAAAAAAAAGATATAAAAACTAGTAAATTAGCTTCAAAGGTATTTAAGTCTCCAAAATCAGATAAAGCTTGCTCAATAAAATCTGTTGAAATGCTTTTACCTGGTGACATGAGACCAACTGATGCATCACAAAGTATTAATCAAGCAATGGCACTTGCTGACGGAGTTGATTTGACAAAAGATTTAGGTAATCTACCACCAAATATATGTACTCCTAGCTATTTAGTAACTGTTGCAAAAACCATTTCAAAACAAACACGTTTAAAGTGTGAAGTTTTAGATAAATCTGCTCTTGAAAAATTAGGTATGGGTTCATTTTTAGCAGTTGCTAAAGGTTCCTCAAAGCTTCCTTTTCTTATTTCTATCCATCACAATGGAGGAAAAGCTAAGGAACAACCATTAGTAATAGTTGGAAAAGGTATTACGTTCGATTCTGGTGGTATTTCTTTAAAGTCTTCAGCTGCTATGGATGAGATGAAATATGACATGTGTGGAGCAGCTTCAGTTTTAGGCCTTATGAAGGCCGTTTCTGCGGCAGGTATCAAAAAGAATATAATAGGTGTTGTTGCAACTTGTGAAAACATGCCCAGTGGTACTGCAACCAGACCTGGAGATATTGTTCGTTCAATGTCTGGAAAAACGATTGAAATACTCAACACTGATGCTGAGGGCAGGCTAATTCTGTGTGATGCATTAACTTATGTAGAAAAATTTAAGCCTGCGTTGGTAATAGATATTGCAACGTTGACAGGAGCCTGTGTAGTGGCGCTGGGTCATATAAATACTGGATTATTCTCATCTGACGACTCCCTTGCAGAGAATATTCTAGAGTCTGGACTTAATTCTTTAGACCCAGCTTGGAGGCTTCCTTTACAGGAGGATTATCAAGATTTGTTGAAGTCCCCATTTGCAGATGTTGCTAATATAGGTGGCAGATCTGCAGGAAGCATAACTGCTGCATGTTTCTTGTGGCGTTTTGCAAAATCCTACAAATGGGCTCACTTGGATATTGCTGGTACCGCTTGGGAGAGCGGGTCATCAAAATCTGCGACTGGCAGGCCCGTTCCTATGCTTTTTAACTTTTTAAAAAAAATATAGATTGACCAGAGTAGATTTTTACTTCAATGTTTCGAATCAGTTAAGCTTTGCTTGCAGGCTCATTAGGAAGGTTTACTATGATTCTACGATCAACTGTTGGGAACCCATGTTAGTTTTTTGCTCCGACAAAAATAAACTAAATGATTTTAATGAACTGCTTTATTCTTTCTCAAGTCTTGACTTTTTACCTCACATTGAAATTGGCGACCAACTCGAGGGAAAAACACCAATCATCCTCTCTCAAAATCCATGGATACCAGTATTGCCAAGAAGAGCAAAATTATTACTTAATTTAGATAATAAAATTTGTCAGTCCTTTTGCTCCTTCGATCGAGTTGTTGAATTAGTTGGTAATATGGAAACTGAAAAACTTCCAGCAAGAGAGAAGTTTGTTTTTTATAAAAATAGGGGGTTTGAAATTCACAATCATGATATTCACGGTAAAGCATGAGTAAAAAACAGATGTTTGATCTTGAAAAAATAGAGCTAGACATGTCTGTTAAATGGGAAAGCGAGGGTCTATATGAATTATCAAGATCTTGTACTAAAAAGTCGGAATCTTTTTGTATACAACTTCCACCCCCAAATGTAACAGGCACATTACACATGGGGCATGCTTTTAATCAAACTTTGATGGATATATTAACTCGTTGGCAAAGAATGAAACAAAAAACAACTCTTTGGTTGCCAGGAACAGACCATGCGGGCATTGCTACGCAAATGGTCGTTGAAAGACAACTATCACAGAGGGGAAATTCAAAAAATCAAATAGGTAGGAAAGCATTTTTAGACGAAATTTGGAAATGGAAACAGGAGTCCGGTGAAACTATTACTAAACAAATGAGAAGACTCGGATCAAGTTGCGATTGGTCAAGGGAATATTTCACTATGGATGAAAGTAGATCAAAAGTTGTTGAAAGAGTATTCTGCGAACTTTATAACCAAGGTCTCATATACAAAGGTAAACGTTTGGTAAATTGGGATCCTGTTTTAAAGACAGCAGTTTCTGATTTAGAAGTGATAAATGAAGATAAAAAAGGATTTATTTGGAAAATTAGATATCCTCTTTTCAACAAAAAAGGTATGCATCCCTCACCAAGTCAAATTAATATTGAAAATCAATATCTTACTGTAGCGACCACTCGTCCAGAGACTTTGATTGGAGATGTGGCAGTTGCAGTTCACCCTGATGATAAACGTTATGAAAGATTAATCGGTCTATTCCTTAAGGTCCCGATAACGGGACGGACTATTCCAATTATTTCAGATAAGAGTGTTGACATGGAATTTGGCACGGGCTGTGTAAAGATTACTCCTGCACATGATTTTAATGATTACGAAATCGGATTAAGACATAATCTCCCGTTAATAAATATTTTTACTCTCGATGCAAGAATCAATGAACAAGGTCCAAAATCATATATAGGGCTTGATCGATTTGAAGCTAGAGAAAAAATTTTGGTGGATTTAAGAAATTTAGGATTCTTACAAGCTGAGAACACCCATGATCTAGTTATTAAGAAAGGAGATAGAAGTGGAACGATAATTGAACCATTACTAACTGATCAATGGTTTGTTGCTATGAATAAATCTGCTGTTAGTGGAGGAAAAAAAAATGGGAAAAGTCTTAGCCAACAAGGCCTCGAAATGCTTAATACTGGAAAAGTTAAATTATTTCCAGAAGCTTGGAATTCAACATATAAAAATTGGCTGCAAAATCTTCAGGATTGGTGTATTTCCAGACAGCTGTGGTGGGGACATCAGATTCCAGCTTGGTACAAATCAGATGAATTTGGAGAGGCAATTTTAGATGGTGTTGTTTTTGTTGCTTCATCAGAATCAAATGCAAAAAAACAGGCGGTAGAAAAAGGATGGAATGGACCAATAATAAGAGACCCAGATGTTTTGGATACATGGTTTTCATCTGCTCTGATTCCCTTTTCTAGCTTGGTGAATAAAGATCAAGTTTGGGATGAGAAATCAAATTTACCCAACTTAAATCAAGATCTAAAATCCTTTTTACCTTCCGAAGTTTTAGTTACTGGATTTGACATAATATTTTTTTGGGTTGCAAGAATGGTTATGATGACAAGTCACATTTTTGACACTGTACCTTTTAAAAATGTATATATTCATGCATTAGTAAGAGATGCTGATGGCAACAAAATGAGTAAAAGTAGGGGTAATACCCTGGATCCCATTGACCTTATTGATGGCATAGAATTGGAAGATCTAATAAAAAAGCGTTGCTTTGGATTAATGAATCCAAAACAGGCTTTGAGGATTGAAAAAAAAACAAGGTCCGAATTCCCAAAAGGCATCAACTCTTTTGGAACTGATGCATTACGTTTTACATTTGCAAATTTAGCTAGCCCGGGAAGAGATATAAATTTTGATATGTCAAGGTGTGAAGGGTATCGCAATTTTTGTAATAAATTAAGAAATGCAAGTCGCTTTGTTATGTTGAATTGTAAAGATACAGATAATGGCCTTGACAAATGTACTGGTAGTTGTGGCTCTGATGGGTATTTATATTTCAGTAATTCTGATAAATGGATAGTAACTCGTCTAAACGAATCAATAAAAAATATTGACAATTTATTGTCCAAATTTAGATTTGATTTGGCTGCAAAAGAGCTATATGAATTCGTATGGAATGAATTTTGTGATTGGTATTTGGAAATAGCTAAAACTCAGTTAAAAAGTGGTTTAGATAATCGAAAAAGAGCCACTAGAAGAACAATGTTACGAACTCTTGAAACAATCTTGAGGTTATCCCATCCATTTGTCCCATTTTTGACTGAGGAGTTGTGGCAGTCTGTAGCTCCAGCTGCAGGAAGATTTTATAAATCAGAAACAAATAAATTTAATTCAATTATGATATCTAACTTTCCCGAGTTTGATTCGTCAAAGATTGATAGTCTTTCATCAAATAAAATTGCACAACTAAAAAAAGTTGTTTCTATTGTTAGAACATTAAGATCAGAAATGGGATTATCTCCATCAAAAAAGACTCCTCTTTTAATTAAACATAACAAATCAATTAAAAAAACTGATGATTTATTGCTTGATTTTTCAAATATTTCTGATGAGACAAATGATTATTTTTCAATAATCAAAAGTTTAGCCAAAGTCAGTGAAGTTAAAGTTGTTGATTCAGTGCCTAAAGAGTTATTGAATTCTCCATTCAAATTAATTGAAAACTTAAAATTAATTTTAAATGTTTCCGTTGATCCAGAACTTGAGAAACAAAGAATAAGAAAAGAAATTGAAAAGTATGAAGTTGAAGTAGAAAAAGCTAGTAACAAACTTTCAAATGTTTCATTTGTTGAGAAAGCTCCTGCTAGCATAGTAAATCAGGAAAGAGAAAGATTAAGAAGTTTCAATGAGAAGGTAAAAAAATTAAAAGATCAAATCACTATTTTTGAATAATGTCTAAATGTTTTTTCAGTTCTATGCCTGTAGCTGTCTTTTTGTTTTTGATTTTTCCTGGTTGAGCTTGATTTAGTAGTTCTCCTCCTTTTTCTCCACCAACTGGGCCAAGATCTATTATCCAATCGGAAGCACTCCAAATATCAAGTTGGTGTTCAACTACCACTACCGTGTTGCCCGAATCAATAAGTTTATAAAGTGCTTTTATAAGCTTCTCAATGTCAGCCATGTGCAAACCAACTGTTGGTTCATCTAAGACATAAAGGGTGTGAATGTTTTCACTGGATTTCGAAAGTTCAGATGCTAATTTTATTCTTTGCGATTCTCCACCTGATAATGAAGAACTTGGTTGCCCAAGAGTTAAATATCCTAAACCTAATTCAATGATAAGGTTTAATGACTTTGAAATAGATTTGTGAGCAGAAAAAAAATCAGCGGCTTCTTGAATATCCATTTTTAAAACATCAGCGATAGATTTATTTTTCCAAAGGATTTTTGTTGTTTCCGAAGTAAATCGATTTCCTGAACAATCTTCACAATTTACAAGTACATCTGGTAAAAAATTCATCTCTATTTTTTTAGTACCATTTCCCTTACAACTGGGACACCTACCATCACCTGAGTTAAATGAAAAGTGTGAGCTTGTCCATCCTTTACTTTTAGCCTGATTACTTAGTGAAAAAACTTCTCTTATTCTGTCCCAAATTCCAACATAGGTAGCTGGTGTTGATCTAGATGTTTTACCGATAGGAGATTGGTCCACTTCAAGTACTCTTGAAATTGACTCCCAGTTTCTTATTTTATTACAACCTATAAACTGGGTATGAGAATTATTTTCAATAATTTTCTTTTTTTGACCACATAATCTTTTTAAATTTTTTACGATAACTTTTTTAGCTAGAGTAGATTTTCCACTTCCGGATACTCCAGTAATTACCGTTAATTGATTGAGGGGTATTTTAACATCTATATTTTTGAGGTTATTTACGTATGCTCCTTGAACACAAATATAGGAGTTTTTGCTAACTTTTTTGAACGTTTTTTCGTATTGAATAGAATTTGCTAAATACTTACCTGTTATTGATTGATTATTAGTAATTATATCGTTTAACTTTCCCTCTGCTATTAATCTACCTCCTTTTATACCTGCTAAAGGGCCTATATCAATGATGTGATCAGCTAGGTTTATTGTTTCTTCGTCATGTTCGACAATTACGATTGTATTTCCTTTTGTTTGGAGCGCTCTAAGTATTCTGAGTAAAGATTTGTTATCTTTCGGATGTAGTCCTATAGTTGGCTCATCTAGAATGTAACAAACCCCTTTGAGGTTTGAGCCAAGTTGTGAAGCAAGTCTAATTCTTTGCGACTCACCTCCTGACAGTGTTGGCGCTGCTCTGTTTAGTGTCAAATATCCAAGTCCAACTTCCTCTAAAAAATTCAATCTATTTAAGATTTCTAAAATCAAATCTTTAACAACTAAACGATCTCTAGATGATAAAGTTTTGCTGTAGGAATTTAACCACTTTTGTAAATCAAAAATTGACAACTCAGATAAATTATTAATGGATTTATTAAGTATCAACACAGATTGAGCTACCTTATTTAATCTTCCACCTTTACATTCTTGGCAAATCTCAAGATCACCATTACTTAAATAGGGAAGATGATTTTCATCTTCTTGATTGACATCAAATTTTTCAGTACATTCAGGTGTATTAAAACCTGACCCAAAACATAATGGACACATTCCTAATTTAGAATTGAAAGAAAATAGTCTAGGATCAAGATCGTTAAAACCAGTATTACATTGAGGGCAAGCATTTTGTGTAGAGAATAACATCGCATTGAAGTGCGTATCTTTCTCACTACTTTTCTTGTCTGTTGATTTTATTTTTTTCCCCTGAATGCCTATCACACCTTTACCCAGAATTAGAGCTTCCTCAATTATTTCAAAAAGTTCATTTTCATTTTTTTTGTCAACAACCAACTCCTTGAGGACTAATTCAATATTATGTTCTTTATACCTATCCAAATTTGGAAAATTTTTTGAAAGATAAATTTTGCCATCAACTCTTAATTTTGAATAATTTCTTTTCACAGCCCATGTAGCTAGATCTTTATAACTCCCTTTTCTTCTGATGATTAAAGGTGAGAGAACATTAACTTTAGTGCCTTGAAATTTGGATATAATCACTGAGAGAATTGATTCTTTACTTAAAGGAGATATTGCAACATTGCATTCTGGACAAAATTGTTTTCCATTTCTAACAAAAAGTAGTCTTAGGAAGTGATGAACCTCTGTCAAAGTACCAACGGTACTCTTATTGCCTCCCTGGCTTGTTCGCTGCTCTATTGCAACAGTTGGAGCTATCCCATTAATTGAATCTAAATCAGGTCTTGCACCCGGTTGTACGAACTGTCTTGCATAAGCATTAAGGGACTCCAGATATCGTCTTTGTCCCTCAGCAAATAAAATATCAAATGCTAAACTTGATTTCCCACTTCCCGAAACTCCGGTTATAACAGTTAATTTGTTATGAGGAATCTTCACACATAAATTTTTTAAATTATTTTCGCGAGCATTAATAATCTCAATAAATTTTGATATTTTTTTTGGAATTAACTTTGATAAATATTCATTTGCATATTTTTTATTTTCTTGGATTGAATATTTAGCTAAAGATCTCCCAGTGTGTGAAAATTTACTTTCAATTATTTTTGTTGGAGTACCTTCAGCAATAATTCTTCCACCCTTGACTCCAGCTTCAGGCCCCAAATCAATAATCCAATCGCAACATGCAATAAACTCTAAGCTATGTTCAATGACTATCACAGAGTGTCCTTCTTTAACTAGTCTTGTTAAAGCATTAAAGAGAACTTTAATGTCATCTAAATGTAAACCTGTTGTTGGTTCATCAAATAAAAAAAGTGTTGAGTCTGGATTTTTATTTTTTGAATTGATATTCTTGCTGGATTTAAAGTTGGACAAATGTCCAGCTATTTTCAGTCTTTGAGACTCACCACCTGAAAGAGTTGGCAAAGATTGTCCTAATTTTAAGTACCCCAGCCCAACAGACAATAGAGATGATAATTGATTTATTATTTTTTTCTCATTTTCAAAGAAAATACACGCCTCATAAACAGTCATGTTAAGTACATCAGCAATAGTTTTCTTATTGAATGTGATTTCTAGTATTTCTTTTCTGTACCTAGAACCATTACACTGGGAACAACTCAAAAATACGTCTGACAAAAATTGCATCTCAATGCGTTCATAACCATTACCTAAACACTCAGGACACCTACCGTTACCAGTATTAAAACTAAAATTACTGGTTGTATATATTCTGTTTCTGGCTTCTTCAGTATTTGAAAAAATTTTTCTAATCTCATCAAAAGCACCAACATACAAAACTGGATTAGACCTCGATGTTTTACCAATAGGTGATTGATCAACATTAATGACTTGACTAAACTTTTGAAAACCCTCAATTTTTTTATAATTTTTTTTGTAATTGTTACTTAAGTTTAACTTTTCACTTATTGCTGGGTATAAGATATCTTGAATCAATGTTGATTTGCCACTTCCTGACACCCCGGTAATACAACAGATACAATCAAGAGGAATTTTTATATTAATTTTTTTAATGTTGTTTGCTGATGCTTCATGTAAATAAATAAAATTATTTTTAGAGATGCATTTAAGATTAGTTTTTTTAATATTTATTTTTCTTTGGTTGTTTAAATATTCCCCGGTCAACGAATTAGATTGAAGAAGTTCATTAAACGACCCTTGAAAACATATATTTCCTCCCTTATTTCCTGGACCTGGACCGAGTTCAATTATGTGATCACTAGCGGCAATTACCTGTGGATCATGCTCGACTATTAGTATAGTGTTACCTGCATCTCTCAGTTGGAGTATAACTTTTACTAAATTTTCAACATCTCTTGAATGGAGACCAATGGATGGTTCATCCAAAACAAACATCGTATTTACTAGTGATGTACCAAGAGCAGTAGTTAAATTTATGCGTTGTACTTCACCACCAGATAAAGTTCTTGATTGTCTATCAAGTGTCAAATATCCTAAACCAACCTTCTTGCAAAAGGATAATCTGGTTTTTAATTCCTCAATCAAAATATCAATAGCTTCTTTGTTTTTAGATTTGGAATTAATTGAGCTTTCGATTCTTAGTTTTTCAATACCGTTGTCGATCTCGCTAATTGGCTGGGATTGCCACTCGTAAATGTTTTTATTTGATATAGTCCAGTTGAGAGATTCTTCTTTTAGACGGCTTCCGTTGCAACAAGGACATTTAGTGTATGATCTGTATCGAGATAATAAGACTCTAACATGCATTTTGTAAGATTTTTTTTCAAGTTTTTTGAAAAACCTATTTATTCCGTACCACTCTCTAGTCCACTTGCCTTTCCAATCAAAAGATCCATCAACTACCCATTTTCTAGATTTTAACGAAAGTTTATTCCAGGGAATATTAACTGGTATATTTTCTTTTATCGCATACTCAATTAATTCCTTTTGACAGTTTGAGTATGATTTTGATTGAAACGGTTTAATTGCCCCATCTAATAGTGTCTTATTTTCATCTGGAATTATAAGTTTTAAGTTTACGCCAATAATTCTGCCAAAACCTTTACAATTCTCACATGCACCAATTGGAGAATTGAATGAAAAAAGGGCAGGCCTTGGTCTTTTATATTTTATCTCGCAGTATGGACAGCTGAAATTTTTGGAGTAGATGCTAATTCTTTTCTTTTCAGTTAAGTCTATAATTTCACAAAAATTATTGCTTGTTTTGTATGCGTCCTCGATTGATTCAACAAGTCTTGATTCATCGATTGATTTGTTGATAACAAACTTATCAACAATGACCGTAGCTTTTTTATTTGTTCGGTTATAAAGTCTTGTATAACCCTGGACTGATAAAGAATTTACGAGATCCTCGTCACTGATCGATTTTGGTACATGTAAAGAAAAAGCTACGGCAATTTTTTTCCCTGAGTTAATTTTAATAATATCTTCAGCGACCTTTCTAGCAGGCATCTCTATGATTTCTCTTTTGCAATCCTTGCAATGTAATTTTGAAAAACGTGCGAAAAGAAGTTTAAGATGATCAGAAATTTCGGTCATCGTACCAACTGTTGAACGCGAATTCTTAATTGGGTTTTTCTGTTCTATAGCAACGGCAGGTGGAACCCCAAGAATTCTATTAACTTTTGGACGATCCATCCTATCTATAAATTGTCTTGCATATGATGAAAATGTTTCAATATATCTTCTCTGTCCCTCAGCAGTAATAGTGTCAAAGACCAAACTACTTTTTCCCGATCCTGATACTCCAGTCACCACTGTAATTTTACCGAGTGGTATATCAAGGGTAAGATTATTTAAATTATTTTGTTTTGCCCCAAAAACAGAAATAAAACCATTATCTGATAAGTCCGTTTTCTTCCTTTTTTGTTTTTTTATAATGTTATTCATCAATATTCAAGACTATCTTCCCACAATGAGTAGATGACTCCATAGTTTGATGAGCAAACTCTACTTCTTCAAGTTTAAACTTTTTGTATATTTTGACTTTAATTTCCCCAGATTCAATGACTGGCCAAATTTTTTTTTCTAGCAAATTCAAAATTCTTGCCTTGTCTGATAATGTTCGTGATCTTATGGTTGAACCAGTGATAACTAATTTCTTTAACATTACTCTCA
>NHHF01000002.1 GCA_002171155.1 Betaproteobacteria bacterium TMED156 | reverse complement strand
TATTGCTTGTTTACGATTTTTAACCTTTTTATCTGATTTTCCAATAGTTAATTTACCTTTTTTAAATTTTCTTATAGTTTTTGCTACTTTTTTCTGTTTTTTATCAACCATAATTAGTCCTCTTTTCGAATAATAGAAATATTACTAGGAATACTGTCTGTTGAAGGTATTGTTTTGCTTAAAATTGTTTTTTGAATTGAAGTATTTGCTCTAAGTTTAGCTAATTCTTCATTTTGTTCACGTTTCTCCTCTACATTCATCTGATTCATCATCGCTCTCATCTTATCTAGGTTAATTTTTTCTTCACCTTCCATTCTTTTTCTTTCATCATCACGTGCTCGAAGGTCTAATTCTCTAGATCTTAGTTTTGCAATAGGATCATTGTCAAATTGTGAAGTAATTTTTTTCTCTTCCTTCATAAATTCATCCATCATTTCTGCAATCAACACAGCTTTTCTAGATTCTATTTTTTCTGTTAACATTTTTACCTGCATTTGCATTTCAGGATTAATCATCGCTTGTGGATTTTGTTGCATCATCATTAATTCTTGTAACTCAGTTTTAAATTCTAACTGAATTTGTTCTTGAGCCATAATCGAAATGTGCTCGAGTATGTTTTTCTCTAACGCAGCCATAACGATAGGTGCATTTCGTGCCATGTTAGTTGCCATAAAATTTAAATGCGAAGTAATATGGGCTCTGTGATCTTGACCCGGGAATGCTTGGAATGGCACAGCACCGATTGCATCAATGTGTTCTAACGCTGGATCTTTTGGAACAGGGATTGGCGGTGGTTTTAAAATGGCATCAATGTTTTTTACACCAAGAGCTTCATACATGTGTCGGTAAACTTGATACATGTTGTGTATGTTAGGATTAGATTGTGCCAGTTGCATTTCCGTCTGCGCAAGGGAGATACGCTGCGTCTGTGAAAAAATGTTCGGGTCTGCAACTGGCAAGATATCAACTCTGTCATCAAAGTCAGCTTGTTTGATAACACGTTGCCCACCTACCACGTCATAGGGGTATTCTGCTGGTAGGTAAAGTTTGAAAACTCTTGCTAATAAATTAAATTCTACTTTGAGTGATGCATACAATCTTTTATGGATCGCCGACATGACACGGCTTCCTCTTTCTAAGAGAGCCACGGTCGTGCCCACAGCTGCTCCTTGATTCCCATCACCCACTTGCAAGTCCGCTATTGAAGCAAAGCGTTGACCTGCTTGTACTACGACCCCCATTAAATTCAATAGTGTCTGAGATGGTTCCTTGTAAGGTAACATCATAAACGCATCTCTAATGTTACCACCCGGTGCATCTACATCTCTAAATTCTCCTGGTTGTATTGACTGTGCATCATCTCGTATTCTAATACCTCGTTGTTTAAAACCTGCAGGTAAATTAGATAAAGTTCCTGCATCTAATAATTGTCGTAACGCAGCGGTGGCTGTTCTAGATAATCCACCGATCATATGTATTAAACCAAAACCATAAAATCCTAATCCTGGTAAAAATTTAAAATGCACAAAATAAGATATTCTTTTTTTCTTAATATCACCTATTTCAAAATTTCTTCTAATGGATAAGACTTGTCCTGATGCTTCTTCAATAGTTACAATGTAAGGTATTTTAATTCCTGTAGGCTCTCCTTCAACACTTACATCTTCAAAACCCTCTAAATCTAATTCTGTGTGAACTTCTAATAAAGTAAATACATTTCCTTCTTTTGTTTTTCTTTCACCTGAGAGTTCTCTTTCTTTTTTCTCTGCGTCTGTTTCATTCATAGGTCCTGGCATTAATTCTATATCTCTGTAAAAACCATTCACTTGTTGTTTTCGTAAATCATTTTCTGACATACGAACAACATGGATGATTGATTCTGCTTCTTCTAAAGTTGTTGCAGAATAAGGAACCACTAAATCATCGGCAGGAACAAACTTAGAAACAGCTTTACCTTCAACTTCATCGTAGTAAACTTTTTTAAACGCAGATCCTGCAAGAGGTAAATAAAATAATAATTGGTCAAAGTCTGGTTCGTAATCTGTAATGTTGTTCATGATTTCATAGTTCATAAAATCTTTTACACGTCTTGCTTGTTGTTCTTTAACTGGATCCTGCACTCCTAAAATTTGTGTTCTTACAGGACCATCAGCAGGTAATAATTCCTTGTACGCCAAAGCCTGAAACTGGGTCACGGCTTCTGCTAACACAGGGTGGGTTGCACCTGACGCACCTCTGAAAGGTTCGGTTCTAGAATCATATTTGAATCCTAATAAATCAAGTCCACTGGTATAAGACTTCTCCCATTCTTTTCTGGACATTTTATAATCACGATAATTATTCATCAACACTGACGATAATCTTCCTAACACATCATCAGGTAAAAGTTCTGCAAGGTTTGCGAAATGCCCAGAGTCTTGTCCGGGGTTCATGGCACTTGGTTCAAAATTAATGTCTACACTACCATCTTCATTTTGTTGAACATCAACAGGAGGCTTTTCTTCAAGAGCCTGTTCTGTTTCTTTTTCTGCTTCTACAACAGCTTCTTCAGTATCAAGATTTATTTCTTGTCTTACGTTTGGTAATGATTTGTCTATTTCTGCCATATAATTTCCCTAATCTTCTCGTTGTATTCTTTTTTTTAACAATATTCAAGCCTTGTGGGTTAGGTCCTCGTAGAGGCGGGGGCCCTGATTTCTTGCCTATCATTTTCCTTGATCTCTTCTTTTCTTACGAAGATTTTTTAAATATTTTTTAGTGTCCTCTAGTCCAGGTTTTGGTTTAATTTCAATAGGGAGTTGTCCACCTTTTAAAATAGCTCCACGACCTCGTTTAGATATATCTCCCATTAATAATACGTTCTCCTCGCTTGTTGCACAGGTTCATCTAAATAATCCTCTGGGTGACTAATTAAACCTCCCTGTCTAAATCGCATAACAGCTTGAGTCATGGAATCGACCAAGTCATCATGGTCTCCATGAGGAAAAGCTGCACACTCTTCAATTACCTCTTGTGCAAACTCTTTATGAGTGGGCGCCCATATGCATCCACTTTCAAATAGAGGTGCAACTGAGTTAACTCTTGTATGCTTATCATTCCCTTTGCTAGGTGTAAAGTTAATAACTGGTATACCCATCTTACGTAATTCGTAAGTGAGCGGGAGCCCTGATGCTTTAGCCTCGACCAAAACTGTTTCAGGTTGCCAGTAATCGTATTGTTCTTTAGCCACGCGCCGTAGTTCAGGGAACTCGAAACGTTCTTTAACTGCATCCATAAGCAAGAGTTGAGGACCACTGTCCTCATTTTCTTGGAACACGCCCCACGTTGTAATAGCAGAATAGTCAGCAGAACTTTTTTTCATAAACGCCGTATCGTAAGATTGGATAACGTGTTGTAGAGGAGGAAGTGTTTCATTTTCCCAATCTCTCCACCACTCACGTTTAATAATCGCTCCTTCTTCTGAAGTTGGATTTTGCATCCACTGTGCATTCCATTTTGACAAAGGTAGAGATGCTTTTTGTTTTTCTAATTCATCGATCTCCCAATACTCTGGCCAACAAGGTTCTCCTGATGGCATGATGGCAGGAAACTCAACCACTTCCCATTGATCAGCTTTTACTTCTCCTTGAGCCCTGATGAGTGCTCCAGTTAAATCTTTTGTATTCCACCTTGTCATCACAACCACGATTGATCCGCCCGGTTGCAAACGTTGACGTGGACCCGAGGTGTACCACTCGTAAGCTCGTTCTAATGCACCCATGTTCATTGAATCTTGTTCCGAGTGTGGGTCATCAATAATCAAGAGATCCGCACCACGGCCCGTGATTGCACCGCCAACACCCGCTGCAAAGTATTCACCGCCTTGCGCCGTTTCCCAACGTCCTGCTGCTTGTGAATCTTCACGCAGTCTTGTGCTAAATATTTGTTGATACTCTGAAGAATCTAAAAGTGATTTTGCTTTACGACCAAACCTAACAGCAAGTTCTGCAGTGTGTGTTGTTTGAATAATCTTGAGTTTTGGATTACGGCCCACCATCCACGCTGGAAGAATGTAAGATGCAAACTCAGATTTTGTGTGTCGTGGTGGCATGTTCACGATTAAGCGTTTAATTTTTCCTGAAGCAAGGTCATTGAATTTTTGTGCAATAATTTTGTGATGATAACCTTCAACAAAATCAGGCCACACATGTTTGACAAAAGACAAGAAATCATCACGCATTTTACTTTCTTTTTTCTTCTTCTCGTTCAATAAATATATTTTATAGAACTTATCTCTAATGTCAGGTGGTAATTTTTTTATTTTATCTAAGTCTACTTTCATTTGAAAAAAAATTTTGTAAAATTTTTAGCCGAATATTTTTAAAACTTCAAAACGTTTTTAGCATCATTAACCATATAAATCCAACATTATATACATATATTAGGATCCCTTTCTGTAGTTAAGGGTTATTAATAATAGAAAAATCTTCGATTTTGCTTTGTTGTTTAGTATCTCTTTTTGGTGGCAGATACACGCAAAAAAAACACGCCCCGCGGATCGCGGGACGTGTCAGGTTTTTTATTGATTAAAATTAAATTCTAATTGCTGTGATTTTTTATTTTCTAGTTTATGCTCGGAAACACCGCCAACTAAAAAATCAGGTTGCGTTTTTATTGTGATGTCAGTTCCAATTAATTTAGCAGTTTTATATAATTGTTCATCAATATAAAAATGGTAAGTTCTACTGCCGTCTTTATGTTTTTTATGAGTTACACGGGTTCGAACAAATTCATGTGAATTGCTTTTGCTTGTACCTATTAAAATTTCATTTAAGCCGTCATTTTTAACGCCATAACATTTTGAACTTTTATAGATACAAGCCGTGATTTTATTCCATATTGGATATGATTTACTCATTTTTTAATTACCCCCTTCAATATTTTAATTTGAGTATCATTAGCAAGGCGGTCAATGGTTCTTGAAACATCAACCCCCGTCTTGTCTTGGTAGTCTAATAAAATAGTTTTAACGTGATTAAACTCATCAATGACTTGTTTATCAATTAAAACTATTTCATAGTTATCTTTTATGTAAAGTCTATTAATAGCAGGGTTTGGAATAGACTTTCGTTTTTTTAAAAGATATTCATCCAAAGCTAATACACATTGATTTTTAGCTTCAACGAAAGTTTCCCCGTATCCATAAACACGGGGAATATTTTCTTTATCAATGGCCTGATAAGTTATCAGGCCATCATTTATTTGTTTAGCTTTCATTTTATTTTTTCACTTTCTTTTTTAATGTGTTAACCGCTTTTTTATATTCTTTTTGCGGTTCATTAATTCCGAACATCTCACTTAATTTTTTAAGAGTTTCGGGGTCATCTAGTTTTTCAAAATTAATCGCTTTTTGAAAACCAAACGGATCTGTTATTTTTACTTTCATTTTTTTTCTTTCTGTTGTTGTTTTATACTTGTATACTTGATTTTATAGGATATGACAATTACAACAAATGTTTCAAAATATTTCAGCTTCTAGGGTTCATGGTTCAGGGACCGGTTGCCGGGGCCTGCTGCAGGTTCCCGGTTTAAGGCCAATAATACAAGATACATTTTTAAAAAAAGTATCAGGTATAAAGACACAAGCTACAAGCTACAAGCTATCAAGATACAAGCTAATATTATTAAAGTCACAAGCTAACGGCTCAGGGACAACGGTGCAAGATACAAGCGACAATATCTGACTTCCCTCATAAAGTTTCACGCTACAAGGCGCGAGGGTCTCGGCTAAGATAAAAGAGTTTTTTGGATGTCTAATATGAAAAGATTTTTGATGAGGGGAAAATTTAAAATAGCGTTTAATAACTTTCATCTCAACAGTAAAAAAAGTATTATTTTTATTATATCCTAGTAAGTCAGGAGTGCCAAAAGAGGCGGAGTTTTCAATTCTAGTCCAAATAATGTTGGGAGTTTTTTCTTTAAATTTACGCCATAATTTAGTCTCATTTCTTGCCATGAATACAGCGTACACTCATGGCAAGAATAAGGCAAGATTAAGCTACTTCTTCTAATTGATTATAATAGTTTTCTATATCGTTCATTTTTTTATCTATTTGTTTTATTGTTAATTTCATTATTCCCCCCTTTCTATTTTAAATAATACTCGCCAATCACTATCAAGATATTCACCACCATAAGACATTGATTGTAATTTAAAATTTATGTTATTTGATTTTAATAGTTTGTTAATAGCTTCAGTAAATTCCATATGATACTCAATCATTGAATAACCATATACATCACCAACACTATCAATAGGTACTCTTACTATTCTTTTATTCATTGTTTATCCTTTCAGTTGTTTATTCATTTATTCCTAATACTTTCTCAATACGATCTAATTTTTTTAATCTTTTAGATACATATTTCATATCTTTAATACAAGCATTTACATCTGCGTCATCATCATAAGACACTCTTTCAAAATGTTCTTGTAAATACATATCAAAATTATTTAAATCTGAATGTATTCTATTTACATTATATTCTTTCATTTTTTATTTTTTCCCTCCATTTTTGAGCATAAGATTGTGTTTTTAATGGAGTGAGTTTATTAAATACAGATTTACTCATATTATAATAGTGAGGACTTACAGTTTCATCCATTATTTTAATATAAACTTTTTTATTTCTTAAATCATAATCAATCTTTCCAATAATTGCTACAACTTCATCTTTAATTTTACAAGATGAATAAACAACATAAGATTGTAATTGATTATCTCCAATTATATCACCCTCTACTTTTTCAATATTATGATCTAATATTTCTAAAGTCATATCCATTTTAAATGCTTCCAATGGAGTAGGTTTTCTATTATAGTTTATGCTTATTGCGCTCATTTTATTATATCCTTTCGTTAATTATTATTAATTATACTATTGACAAACATTGTCAATAGGATTATGTAGGACACATATTCATTAATATTTTTTAATGTATATATCCTTTAGTGGCGAGTGGATACATTCGCCACGTTTGTTTAGACACAATGCCCCCCAGTGGTAGGATTTCAACTTCCTGGCTGGGGTTGCAAAGTGACAAGCGATTGACAAGCGACAAGCTATAGGATAATATAAGAAAGTAGAAAGGATATTATGACAAAAGAAGAAGAAGTGAAAGATAGAATAGACGCTTATGTTGAAGAAACGTGGAGATGTTGGATAGATCAAGAAGCGTCTATGAAAAAAAATGGTCTTAAAAGTATGTTTGAACAAATATTAGAGGACGGAAAAGAAATTGGAAGAAAGGAGAAAAAATGAAAAAAAGTATTAAAGATCTTAAATTTGGGGATTTAATAAAATTTGACAATCATTATCATTGTGTTTTTAATTATCAAATTGATTGTTCGAATATGGTTGGTTTAGTTATTGATGTAGATCAACCAACAAAAAAAGATGGAAGACACATGATAGTGATTAAATTAAAATCTAGAAAACATGCGAAGGATTTAGAAGATTGGGACAACTCTCTATCCTTTAATTTTCCAGATGATGAAGATCATTATAATGATGTAAAAGTAAATTTAATTAAATAGAAAGGACAAAAAATGGATAAATTAAAAATTAAAATAGAATTTGATTGTTTGGCTAATAAAGAGGAAACAGAAGAACAATTAAATAGCATAATCAATTACCAAATATATGAAAAAATTTGGAATGTTGATTTTAACAAAGGTGTAAAATTAACTATTAGTGAAAAGAAAGGATAAAATATGACAATAAAAAATATAGCAGATAAAATAATAAATGACGCTTTAAATAGTGAGCAATATTTTCAATGTTTAATTAATGGAAGTAGTAAATCACAAGCGTTAAAACTAGTCATAGATGAGATGAAACAAAATGGAGTTTTTGAAAAATATGTAAACCAACAGAAGAAAGAAAGGAAACTAAAATGAAAGTACAAAACATAACAAAGAAAGGAGAAAAAATGAAAAAATATAGTTTTGTTTTTTGGTGTGGTTATGTGTCGAATGAAGATGGAAAACCATCAATTCAACATGTAACTGAAAAAGATATTTCAGAAGATAATGGTTTTTTTGATGAAGATATCAAAGAAATTAAAGATCTTTCTGTAGGACAAAAACACGACATTCATGGAGTATTAGAATCAATGAGTGTTTACAGATATAATTAAAAGGAGAAAAAATGGAAAAATGTAACCACTGTAAAAAGATAGTAAAACAAGCACCATTTGGACAATGTGATGATTGTTTTGAACGATCAATGGAACAAGACGGAAGTGTAGTTTATTCAATAAACAAACAAGAAAGCGAGGAAGAATGAAACTTGACAATAACAGAAAGAAAAATATAATGAAAAACAGAAAGGAGAAAAAAATGGATAAACAGAAAGCAATTAATTTTTTATATAAAGATTGGTTAGACTATAAAAAGCACATAGAAAGTGGTTTTGATGATGGATATGTATTACAGGAAACTTTTACTGAATATCTTGAAAGAGAAATAATTATGAATGAAAGAATAGAATATGAACAAGCGAGTGAGCAGAAGGAATAATATGAAAGTTAAAAAAGTTAATTGGTATGATGAAGAATTACATAAATTTTATGATACTAAAAAAGATAATGATGGTTTTATTTATGGTTTA
>NHHF01000001.1 GCA_002171155.1 Betaproteobacteria bacterium TMED156 | reverse complement strand
TTGGATCAGTAAATACTCCAATTGGACATGTAACAGGTGCTCGTTCTGTAAGTGGTAACTTTACTTGTTATCTAGGGCTTGATTCTAGTAGTAATGTTGGTACTTCTACTGACTTCTTTGCGGATATGACAAGTGCAAACGCAAAATCAAAAACAGTAAACTCTTTTAATACTGTATTTGCAATAGGAGGTGCTAGTACTCCCTTTTTGAAGTTTACGATGCCTACAGCACACTTTGAAATTCCTACTCATAATGTTGAAGATGTAATTGCTTTGGAAACTACTTTCCAAGCATTGCCATCAACTATTGGCGGTACGAACGAAACCACCCTCAAGTATAGAGGAGCGACTCCAGACGTATAATAGATACGTAGTAAAAAGGGGCTTCGGCCCCTTTTTTACTTTTACCTTCCAAAAAATATTTCTTGACATTTCTCCTATTGTCCAGTAGAATATACACTATTGAATTATCACTTTATATAGAGGACTTATACATGACCGACACGCCCGTTTCTTTAGCCAGTCTTATGACACCTAGCAAGACTGTTAGCGTTGATTATCCTGGCTATACAGGATTTTCTATAGACTTATGTTACTTAGCAAGAGAAGAACTTATTAAAGTACGAAAAAAATGTTTGAGTAATAAATGGAATAAAAGAACTCATCAACCTGAAGAAGAACTTGATGATGAGAAATTTTTAACAGAATATGCAAAAGCGGTTATAAAAGGTTGGAAAGGTCTCAAGTATCGTTACCTAGAAGAGCTTCTTTTGGTAGATATATCAGATCTTGATCCCGACGATGAACTTGTATATACCCAAGAAAATGCTGAGCTGTTAATGAAAAATGCTACAAGCTTTGATACTTGGGTTACTGATAATGTGGGAGATTTGGAAAATTTTACTGGAGACAAGTAAACGAAATATCTCGTTTACTTGAAAGATATGTAAAAGAGTCCACTCAAAAAATAGATGTCAGTAAATATATTGCTCTTTGTGAGCAGCTAGGACAAGAACCAGATCCTGATAAAATGCCACTGGATGCTTCAGCGTTTCCGTATGAAGTACAGGTGGCATTTTTTGTGCACGATCTTTTATCAGATAAGTGGGATGGAGCTTCGGGCAGTTATTTAGGAAAAGATTGGAGCTCAGCAGATTTTATTTTTAAAGTATATAGTATTGATGATACTCAATCAGTTGTATACTTTGCAAAAATGTATGAAAATTTAATTATACATGCTAGACTAGAAGAGTCTAGTAAAAAACAAAAGGCAGAAGAAAGAAGGGCCAAGGCAAGAGCATCCGTGAATAGATAATGGCAAAGAAAAAAATTGAAATTGATGTAGTTGTTGATGATAAAGGCACAACCAAAAAAGTTGCGCTTAGTCAAAAACAGCTAGAGGATGCATTAGGAAAAACTGAAAAAGGTGCTGGTAGAGCATCGAAACAACAAAGAGCTTTGATGCAAACTGCGCAAGGTACAGGTAAAAACTTTGCAAACCTCGCTTCTTCTATCTCTAATGGTATTGTTCCTGCTTATGCTGCATTCGCCGCTCAAGTTTTTGCTGTTACGGCTGCTTTTCAATTTTTACAAGAAGCAGCAAATGTTAGAAATCTAATTGCTGCACAAGAAGAATATGCAGGAATTGTAGGTACTTCCTTTCCAAGAATCACTAAAGCCCTTCAAGATGCTACCCTTGGTCAGCTTAGGTATCAAGAGGCTGCACAAGCTACTGCTATAGGAACTGCGGCGGGTCTTAATCAAGAACAACTTGTAGGACTTGCAGAGGCAGCAAAAAACGCTTCATTCGCATTAGGCAGACCTTTAGAAGATTCTTTCAATAGATTAATAAGAGGTGTTACAAAAGCTGAGCCGGAACTTTTAGATGAATTAGGTATTATACTTCGTCTAAAACCTGCCACAGAAGAATATGCTCAAAGCCTAGGAAAGAATGTAGATCAGTTAAGCGCGTTTGAAAGAAGTCAAGCAGTTGCAAACTTTACTTTAGCTGAAGCAGAGAGAAAATTTGGTCAAATTTCAAAAGTAATAGATGAAGATGCCCTTGCTGTTCAAAAGTTTATGAAAGCATTTGATGACTTATCAAATAGTATAAAAATCGCAGTAGTAAATGTAATAACTCCTGTTCTTACTTTCTTATCAAATAATCTATTAGCATTAGTAGGAACTTTAACTATTTTTACTGCTCCTTTAGTAAAATCTGTAATTCCTGATTTTGAAGCATTTGGTAAGGCTTCAAAAAAATCTTCACGATTGGCTCAAAAAGCTCTTGGAGGTCTTAGAGAAGAGCTAGGAGAGATGGAAAAAGCAGCAGCGAGTCTGTCAAAAAATCAAGATAAATATTTAGAAAAAGCAGGAAAATTAGCGCAAAAAGCAGATGTAAGCAAACTGGGTGTAGGAAAACAGGATGGACGAGCTGGTGTTGACTTTTTAACAGGACAAAGTAAGTCAAAATCGGCTCAAAGAAATGCGGGCAGAATTCTTTCAAATGCTAGAAAGCAGATGGATGCTGAAGGCAAGATTCTTACAGGAAAACTTAAAGGCTATAATAAAGAGCAACTAAGAGACCTTGAAAGATCTTACGCACTAAGAGTAAAGGCAGCAAGTTCAGCTGCTACACAAATTTCAACTCGTTGGAAAACATTCACTGTAAATAATAAAGTTAGAGCAAAACAGTTTCAAGTTGCTTGGACTAAAGCTTTCGCTTTTGTTGCAAAACAAGGTAAAAGACTGCCTGGACTTATTGATAAAGCATTTAGAGCTGCTTCTTTTATTGGTTTAGCTTTCTTACTATTTGACTTAGGTAAAATGGCTTTTGATTTCTTCTTCCCAGCAAAAAAACAAGCGGAAGAACTAGATGCTGCAGTACAAGAAGTAAATTCTCGATTGGAAGACACTGAAAAACATTTAGATAAAGTAGTAAAATATCGACTTAGTGGCGCTTTTAGTATAGAGGAAAGAATAATACAATTAGGAAATGCAACAAGAGATGCAAATATTCCTCAACTTGTTGAAGATATAGCACAACTTAACAGTATTACAAATAAAAATTCGCAGGAGTACAAAACTCTACAAACAAGATTAGTTGGTACAACGGATAAGTTAGTAGTATTAGACAGTCGTTTTATTGTACTAAATAAAGCAGCAAAGGATGGAGTAGAATTAACAGATGAACAAGGAGAAGCAATGCGAAGACTGGATACTGGACTCCAAAGCGCTGGTAATGCAACCGCACAACTTATAGAGTTGCAAAAGGCATTAAATGCTGAGCTAGCACAGGTTGTTAAGGGCGTTCCTCAGGCTCCCCTGCAAAATTTACTTTTAGCATATGATGCATTTGTCAAGGGTCAACAAGACGGCCAAAAAGGCCAGCAAGTTGTTTTGGACGATCAGATAAGAGCAGTAGAGACAATGGGAAAGCTTAGAGATAGGTATGGCAAGTTCGCCAAACAAGGAGGCTTTACTGATGCTAGCGCGGAAACGGGATCTGAGATGGCGCGCAATTTACGAGTTTATGCCGGAAATGCGGCTGCAAATAAGGGCAATGACAGTGAAATTCAGGGTGCTCTAAAGTTAGCAGATCAAATTATAGCAAATGATAAAGAGATAATAAGATTATCCCACGAAAAAACCGAAATAGAACAAAGAAATGCACGATTCCAGGCTGCACGAGATAGAATTCGAGGGTCAATGAATGAGCAGCTAAATATAGAAAAAGCGATCTTATCAAACGAACTGCAGAGGACAGAAATGCTTCAAGCAGGAAATACTTTTGAAGCACGAAGCCTAAGAATTGCATCTCAAATTTTACCTCTTATAAATGCACAGTTAAAAGCAGAGCAAAATATAATAAGTTCAAATGAACAATTAACAATTGTTAAGGAGGAAGGAGCAGCAGTTAATGGAATAACTCTTGAGCAAGCAAAAGATGCTGCAACAGCAGCAGACATTCAGTTAAGTATTGCACAAGAAAATCTTAGATTAAAAGCACAAGAAATTGGTATAAGTTTAACAGATTTAGCTTTAGAAAAAGAAAAATTAGGAACTATAATTGCTCAAAATGATGCAAGAGTTAAAGCAAAAGCAGCACAAAGAGGTAGAGCCTTTGATGTTGATGGTGCAGGTAGTATAGGGCAATCTCGTACATCTTTAGCTAATGCGAAACAATCATTTGATTTAGCAGAGCAGCGAGCAAAAATAGGAATTGCAAGCATGGCCATAACTGCTGCTGAGGTTGAACTTGAGAGAGCAAAAAATAATAAAGGAGAGATAAGTGAAGAACAAGCTCGTGTAAATCTTGAGCTTGCAAAACAACAACTAGGCATAGAGCAAGATATGCTTAAAACTAAACAACGAGCAATTGATCTATCAATTGATGCCTTGAGACTTCGAAATGAAGATCAAGACCGTTTAGCACAAATAGGCATGTTAGATCCTGTACAAAGAGGAATAGAAGAGTTTCTTATATCAACAGGCCAAACAAGAGCAAATTTAAGTGCAGAACAGCTAGCCAATTTAGAAAAGCAAATAAGAACTCAGCAAAAATTAAAAATTGTAACAGAAGGATTGAAAAACGTACAACAAGCATTTACTGACGGATTAGCAGATTCAATAGCATCACTAGACGGCGGTATAAAATCTATGCGAGACTCTTTTCTTGATATGGCAAGAAACGTTGTGGCTGCTTTAAATCAAATGATTGCAAAGATGATTGCAATGAAAATTGCAAGTGCTGTTTTTCAAGCTTTTGCCCCCACAGGGGGTCCTCCTACTGTGCAGTCAAACATTGATATGCCGTTTGGAGGAGCAGATCTTTACGGCGGAAGATACGGAGGTGTATTTAAAGAGTACTCTGCTGGAGGAATTGCAAGAGGAAGAAACGCAGGATATCCAGCAATTTTACATGGCACAGAAGCAGTAGTTCCTCTTGGGCAAGGAAAGTCAGCAATACCTGTAGAGTTTACAGGAGGCGGCGGACAAAACCAAAATAATGTAACAGTAAATGTTTCAATGGCATCTGACGGAACAGCGCAAACCCAAACAAATACTGCTGCTGACTCCAATGCAAATTTTGGTAAGGCAATAGCTGCAGCAGTACAAAAAGAAATTCATAATCAAAAAAGACCTGGAGGAATGTTAAGTCCTTATGGGGCAGGATCAGGATAATGGCATTAGGATTTACAACATCAAGTGCTTTTGGAAGTTTAAATGTTCTTCCTGACAAAGGAATGACTCGTAAGGCCGTACCTCAAGTTCGTAGAGTAAATTTTGGCGATGGATATGAACAGAGAACAACTTATGGAATAAACAGTGTAAAAGAAGAGTACAATGTTTCTTTTAAAAATAGAACTCGTGGCGAGATAGAAAATATTGCAGGATTTTTAAAAAGTTTAAAAGGAGTAAGTACTTTTGTTTTTACAGTTCCAGATCATGCTTCTACAGAAGAAGCTACAGGTATTCTTGATAATACAACAGATGATGAAAAATCTATAAGAGTAGTTTGTGATAGTTTTCAAGAAAGTTATCAGTATGAAGATTTTTACAGTTTAAGTGCAATATTTAGAAGGGTTTATGAATGACAGCAATTGTTGAAAATGTACAGAAACAAGGAGTAGAATCTTCAATAATTACTCTGTATGATTTAGAATATGCAACAGGAGTATTTGCATATTTTACGAGTGCTATTGACGAAGATTTAAGCTCCATACAGTTTCGAGATGTAGGAGGAACAATACGAACATATACTCCGATTCCAATTGAACTCGAAGGATTTGATGTGCAGTCAGATGGAGCGATAGCTCGACCTACAATGACAGTTGCAAATATAGAGAGTACCTTTAAAGATGCGCTTGGTGGTTTAGGGTTTGAAGATTTAATCGGTAAAAGAATTACTCGGAGAACAACTCAAGAGAAATATTTAGTTGGAAATAGTGGAGACTCAACTCCTCCTGTAGAGTTTCCTTCAGTAACGTATGTTATTGATAGACTTGCATCTAAATCAGTTATGGCCGTAGAGTTTGAACTTGCAGCCCCTTTTGATTTAGCAGGTATAAAGCTTCCAAGAAGAGTTGTAGTTGGAGGCGCTTGCCCTTGGAAATATCAAGGAGCTTCTACAACTCTAGCCGAAGTAAATAAAGAGGGAGGGTGTTCCTGGAGATTAGATAATAAAATAAATATTGGAGGCACAGATTACTTACTAGCAATAAATGAAAGTGATGAAATGATACTGTTAAAGACTGCTGTTACAGGAGCAGCTAGTAATGCTTCTGGATTAAGTAGTTTTACTCAAAACTCTTTTTATTTTACTGCCACGGCTCAACAGAGATATGGAACAACTGGAGTTTTACTTGATGTAAATAATGCTGATACAAGACAGTATTGGTTTTGTATAAGAGCTACTTCAACTGCTCCTTCCGATACAAATAGTGCGTTTAGAAAAATTCGTGTTTATCAAGCTTTTTCTACAAGCGGAGCATACTATGGGTATAGAGATAAAGCTTTCAATGATGTAGTTTTGCAAAGTGGGGTTTTTTGGCGAGTACAAAGAACTTCTCTTACAGGGTACGGAGGAACACAAACTTCAATCTCAGAAAATATTTATTGGACAAAAGCAGATAGATGTGGAAAACAAATAACATCGTGTAGACTTAGATTTCAAGCAAAACTGCATCCGAGTGTGAGTGGAGCTTTCTCTGCTTTACAGGATAATACAAAAGCACTTCCTTTTGGAGGATACCCCGGTGTTATACAGCGAAGAAGATAAAGAAATTTTAAAGTATTTACTAGATGCTTATCCAGAAGAAGGTTGTGGAATATTACAAAATAAAAAAGGAAAGCTAGTTTGGATACCTTCAACAAACGAAGCAGAAAATCCAGAAGAAGAGTTTGTAATAAATAGCGATGATTATTTACGAGCAAGTTTGACGGGAGATATTTACGCAATAGTTCATAGTCACCCAGATGCTTCACCAGAATTAAGTGAAGCAGATAAAAAAGCAAGTGATTATTTTAAAGTACCCTATATTGTGTACTCTATACCAAGCGGTGAAAAAGCAGAATATATACCAGAAAGAAAAAGACTGCTTGGTAGAGACTATATTTTTGGAGAAAATGATTGTTGGAGTTTAGCAAGAGATTTTTATAAAGAAGAGTTTGATATTACTCTTCCAACAATGAAATTTAAAGATGACTGGTGGGAAGAAGAATTAAATTATTTTGATGATTTATTTGATAAGTTTGGGTTTATAGAAGTGGGGGAACCTCAAAGAGGTGATATTATTATTTTTAAAATATATAATAATATTCCAAACCACTGCGGAGTTTATTTAGAGGAAGATATTTTTATGCACCATGCAGAAAATAGACTCTCCTGCAGAGAAAGTTTATATCCTTTTTGGATAAAAAATATTTTAAGGTACGCAAGATATGCAAAAAGTTAAATTAGTCGGAGAGATAGCTAAATTTGGTAGTAGCTGGGAAACTAACTGCACAAATATTAGTGATATATTTAAACTTATAGATTGTCAAACCCCTGGCTTTCGTCAGCATATAATAGAAGGAGCAGATTCTGGAGTAGCTTACGAGATTAAAAGAGGAAAAGATTTTTTAGAAAATCCAGAAGAACTTTTACTTTCATTAAATAATGAAGATATAATTATTACAGAAGTACCTGCAGGAGCAAAAAGCGGAAAAGGAAAATTACTTGCAGGAGTATTACTAATAGCTTCAGTATTCTTTCCCCCTTTTTCGGGATTTATGAGCACAGCACTTCCTGGTGCGCTTGGGGCAACCGGAATGAATGTAGGTACATTAGTATTTACAATAGGGGCTAATCTTGCTATGGCAGGTATAACACAATTAATGGCTCCTGGACCTGAGACAGATCAAAAACAAGAAGAAGGATATTTATTTCAAGGCCCACAAAATAATATGCAACAAGGATTGCCTGTTCCAGTTTGTTACGGAGAACTTTTAGTTGGTGGTGCTCCTATGAGTGTTTCTTTCCGTCCAGAGTACACAAGTCAATTCTACAGAGGTAGAGGTAGGGGCATAGTTCAATATGGGATAGGTGGATATTATGTTGCTTACAACTCTTTTTTAAATACAAATATTCCTACAACGGCAGTTCCAAGTGAAAACAATGAATTTGAGGTAGCCGCATGACAACAGGCACATTTGAAAAACAAAGAGCTACTATATATGATCTAGTTGCTGCGGGCGAAATAGAAGGTGTAGTGGGAGGGCTTGCAGGAGTATATTTAAATGATACTTCTATAGTTGATGCAGGTACGGTTCAAGCTTTTCAACCTATTCATGGAGTTGTAACTGTAAGTAGTACAAGTATTACAAATGCAGTAAATAATGCTGGTCAAGGTCTATTTACTGGATTAAGCACATCTTCTCTCGCTTTAAATCCTAGATACATTCAGATAAAAGGAGCAGGAAAAAACTCTACTCTTGCTTCTGCAATGTCTGTGGGATCCACAAACATAGTTTCTGCAGCAAATAGTATTTTTACAGCCAGTATGATTCAGCCAATAACTGAGGACGACTCTACAGGAGCTGTTTTTGGTTATGATGCTCCTGTGGCTTTTATGGTAAGAATCCCGGGAGCTAGTTCAAGTGGGCAAGACTACAAAGGAATACTTATAAATGTAGGAAATAGCGGTTCTGGCACAGGTAATCGTGGAACTCTTTCTCCTCCCATTACAAAAGCAGTAGCAGCAGGAACTGCTTTTGAAATTGATGAAGTTAGAAAAATAACTGCAATTGGATCTGCAACAACGGCAACTTTAGCATCGGCCGTTACAAGATCGGCTACTGCAACTACTGCTCGTGTAAGTGGTGCTATTCATACTACAACTTCCCTTACTTCAGGAACTAGCAAAAGAAATTATGAAAGTGCAAAAGCGTCTTTTTACAGAGGAACTAGAAATCAACCTGCTCACACATCTCCTCGAGGGGCTTCTGCTGCTTCTTATACTCTTGGGCCTAATTTTGACTTAAAATGGCATACTTCTCAGGATTCTTCTAGTGGACAGTCTACTTATTTCATAGCTGCAGATAGTTTTTCTTTTTCTCAAAACTCAAAAGCAGAGGTTGATAGAGTAAAAATAAACTTAGAATTTCCAGGAGGGCTTTCTTTTACATCAGAATCTGGTAATAAACATACTGCTTATGCAGAGTTTCAAATTACCTTAGAGTATAAGTCAGATGCTTCTGACGGTACTTTTACAAAAGAATTAATGGTAGGCAGAAATTATGGTGGAACGGATTTTATAACAAGTGTTCCTGCCTGGAATCAATTAATGGAAACGCAGCGAGATGTTTTATACTCTGGCGGAGGCACTCGACAGAGTAATGGAGTAGTATCTAAAAGGAATCAAAAAGTTGCTTTCATAAAAGAGTTTGATATAGATTTAAAACCTTTTCAGCCTTTAGGCGATTGGCGTATTGGTATAAAAAGATTA
>NHHF01000073.1 GCA_002171155.1 Betaproteobacteria bacterium TMED156 | reverse complement strand
GTGGCCTCCAAGCAAGGGTTACCCACCACAAACTTCGTTTCATCTGAGCCGTGACGCGCCGCACTCCCTACGGCACATTTTCATTTTTGGCTGTGGTAGTTCTTGCGATCGCGGCGGCGATCATGGCCACCACCACTGGGCAATGGGAGCAAGAAGCGCTCGAGAAACAGCCTGATTTTCAAGATCAACCCACGCTGCCTTCGAAATAACGCAGGGCAGTAGAGGTTTGATTCACGGTTGAGGAAACCAGCGCAGCAAAGCACCATCGGGTTGGGCGACAAGCCGAAGGTTTCGGCCTTGGCGGCTATAGCCATAGGCGCATAGCCCCTGACCTGTCCCGCTACAGGTGATCAGGGATGGCAGTCGGGCCTTGAGGCGTTGTTGCTGTGGGTTGAGCGGTTCTGTTCGCAGGGCTTCGTTGGACACTGACCAGCCTTGATTGATGAGTTGCCGGTGGACGCTCGTCAGGGATTGGCCTTCCCAGAAGTCTGGAACTTGTGCAAAAGCAGCTGAAGACCAGGTCATTAGTGCTCCAAGCAGGCTCCCGATCTGGCAGGCGTAAGCGAGGTTGCGCATGGGTTTTTAGATGCGGCATCCATCTCAATGCCACAAGATCGCTTCTCCTGTGAGTGAGATCACAGGAGCCAGTGCGCTCAATCAATCAGGCCTGAGTTCATTGCCTCAATGATTGTTCTATCAACCGGTTTGATCAATGAAACGACGTCATCTCACCCCAACGCAGGCAAGTCGCATGGGTCGAACACCCATCACATTTTTTGTGCGTGATGGGGCTAAGCCAATGATTCGAGCTGCCTTGGCCGATGGTGGTTACGGCACCAGCTTTCAAGCTGGGATGGTCAACATCCTGAACGACCTCATGCGAAGTCAACGGCGTAAGCCGATTGTTTAATCCTTGCGCGGCGTCATCGGCTCAGTGAGTCGGTGCATCCTCTTAGAGGATGTGCTGTTGGGCGTAGAGCAGCATCAGAAGCCAGCCAGCAGCGGCCGTGGCAGCGCAGGCGATCGCGGGAATGGTTGCCATGACTGCTGCCTGCTGAATTGGTTAATCAACCTATGCGAGGAAAAAGCCAGCGTCTATCAGTATTAATGCTTGTCATTTTGTATTGGTTGCTACCAGAACATCCTTGGTCTCCCTGCGGCGTGCCGCCGCTCTCAGTTGCTTCTTAGAACTCTCAGCGGGCTTTCACCCAACAGACATAGACAGAAAGAATTGAACCGAGTTGAGTCATGGCCTTGAGAGCTTGCGCTGCAAGTATCAGCTACTCGTGGATCACTCATCAATGGGAAAGGTCATTCCGTTGTTCCGTGGACGAGCTCCAGTTGGGCTTGATCGTGCCGACCAGTTGACTGAACTTCGCTGCCGCTTAGCTGATCAAGAGGCCGCGATTAAGGCCCTCAATGAGCAGCTTCAAGACTTGGTGTTTTGCTTACTGGCAAGTGAACCTGCTTAAGCGCTTCATCATCGGCAATGCGCACACCAAATACGGCGCCTTTTTTCTCTACGTTTCGTTGTTTGCTGCCATGCGTCAGCGGTTGTCCACTGCGCGCGCTTCAGCGATCTAGATCACCCAGAGGGCGCGCTCAACCAGTACGCACCAGGTCATGACCGCGGCCCCAAGGTCGGCAATGGCCTGGCTTGGGTCATCAGCAAAGGAGTCTTCGCAATCGTGGAGGGCTTGGACGCCCATGGCGCTGGTGCTGAAAAAGAGGTTCTGCTGTATCTCCGATGGTGGGCGCTCCATGGGCACCTTGCTGTGAGCCTTTGGTTTCAGAGTGATCAGTCCTTTGCTTGTTGCAAGCGTCTGATCCAATCCTTCACAGCTTTTGATTTAGTCGTAGAAGCCATCAAATGAGCGAGGCCCCAGGGGCTTGTAAGGCCCAAAAACGGCATAGGCCTGTTGGGGGATGAGTTCTTGGCAGCCAAGATCTCGAATCATCTCGTTGGCCCTGTTTTGGATCGCTTCAACACCTTGTTTGACCTTTACCGCCTCAATGCGATCCACCGTTAGGCCATTAGCTAGCTCTTGGGGTGTGCGCTGATCCCAAGCCTGGTTGTAAGAGGCATTGGTATGGACACCGATGCAGATAGCCGTGGCGACAAGCTCTGCAGTCCTATCGAAATCTGAGAGACCAGCGAGGCTGCCTGCAGGGAGCATCGCCAGGGTTAGTCCAACGGCAGCCGATCGCAGCATGGCTCCTAAGACATGGATCTTTCCCTTCTAGGAGCTCCAGCCGATTGTCTTCAAGGCCATGTCGAGCTCTGATTCAACCGAACCGTGGAAGCCGAACGTTTTTGGACGGTGACGGTCGATGAAGAACCGGCAACCATTAAGCCATGAACAACCCACAAGCCATCCCAACCTCCATCTGCGCTGCTTGTGCCCTGCTGCGCGAGGTGATCCAAAGCCAGCTCAATGACCTGGAGCCGCTTCAGCGCAGCAAGTTGCAGTTGGCTTTGAGGCCTGACTGCATGTCTGAGGCCATGAAGGAGTCACTGGCACTTGCTGTACGCGAGATCCATGGATACACGCAGCACACCACCGCCAACTTGATTGATGCGGTGTTGGATTGTGGGGAAACCCAAGATCCTGCCGAGGCCAGCTAAATCAGGCACGACCTGAACCTTTTTCAGGCCCATTCTCTTGTTCTGCCTAGCTCACAAGAAAGGCCAGCGCTTGCTAGCTGATGCATCAATCGCTCTAGATGCTGCAGTGATTGAACTCAGCCTGGTGGGTTTGCAGTGATAGCCATCCTTGTCTGCTTCGCAGGTCGCTCATCCCTCAATTTCAGCCAGTCTCCCCGCTCAGAGCCTGAACACCCAGGCAGGGTTTGGTTGGCACCTGGTGCTCTCAAAATTAGATTTTGATAGTTGCTTTCCTACTGGGATTTGGATAGTTCTAAGTGCAGTGATGTTTTGGCTCTTGTGCTAGCGACTTGCCTTGGGCTTGCTCCAAGCATGGTGAATGCGCAAAACAACAATTGGATTGAGAAAAAAACGCTGATGTCGTGCCTTGAGCAAGCCAAACGACAGGGGGTTTCCTGGAAGTACCTGGCTTATGTGGAGAATGGTGGAGCCCACCTTTTGGCTCGTCGAGAAAGGGGGGGCGATGTTTTTATTTGTAGTGCTAATCAAATTCACGCCTCACCTGTCTATCACTAGCTCCTGATTGGCTCTTTGAGGTCTGGCGCTGGATGGCATCCAAATCGTTTGGCAATATCGCTGAAATAGTCTTGCCCAAGCTGCTGTGGACCCTGCCTGTATTGCCAGCAAAGTCGCTCTCGGCCTGAGGCTGCTGCTGCCAGCTGTAAGCATGACCCTTCTCGGTGCCTGTGCTTTGGAGGGCGATGGCAATGGTTTGATTGCTGAGTTCTCAACAGCTGCCTACCAGGATTGTGACAGGTTGGCTAGTCAAATCATGCGCATTTCTTATGAAGATGCGGCAGAAGAAGGTGGTCGATTTCTGACTTTTCTCACTCGCGAGAACAATGGCAAGGCAATGCTTTACAGGCTCGATGACCAAGATCAATTTGAAATCATTCGGGATGATGCTGTTATTGCTCAGGCGGTCTATGGAGGCAGCTTTTTTGGATTGATGGCTATCCAGGCGGCAAAGAGCGCCAAGGAGCAGTCAGGGGAAAGCATTGCCGAGCTAGTGGCTGAAAATGCATTCCCAGCTAATAAGGATCCGCGACTCATCTTGAAAACCAACAATAGTCTTGTTTGTAAGATTAAATTCAGTACCTTGGGTGCCCTTCCTGCAGGGTTTTACCGGGTTAGTGAAGATGAGGATTCCTATTATTACGAAGAATTGCAGACTGATTAGCCCTGAATTGATTGCTTGATGACTCTGTAGATCCCCTGAAAAGACTCCGTTGACTATCTGGATGATTCAGGATCCTGCCCTTCCAATTTGGTATTGGTCTTCAATGCACATCAAGGAATGAGCCATTGGCTACACCAAATCTGGATGCCACTCGTTTCAATGGTGCAAGAGTCGCTAGTGCCTATGGCTGGATCACTTGTTGATGATTCAATCCAGGTCGCGGAAAGTCTCAGGGAAGGGCCAGATCCTTATGTGCAATTTCTGGAAAACTGGATTCCTGGGATTGGCGAATGCACCGAACTCCATGACAAGTTGCACGCTCATTTCAGGCTTGATTTCAGTATTAATAGCGAAGCTCGTTTGCTTGGCTTTCAGCTCGGTCATCACCCGGCAGGCAACTTTCTGCATGTGATCATTTTTGCTGTGATTAGTACCGTGATGTATCCCAGCCATTACCGCAACGGTTGGCCTGATCTGCGGGATTTCTTCCGCTCTTATGTTTTGGGTAAAAATTTTCAGCTCACCTCGTATTGGTTTATTCCTCGAGGAATTCTTGCTTGGCAGGACCTTTGATTTCTTTTCCAACCAGCCTCCCCAATGGTTTGATGAATCCTTCGTCTGGATTCCTTATCTCGACGCAATGCTGCCTTGAGCCATGAGCTGGTGAAGCTTGACGTTCTCAGTGGTGTCAGGCGCTGACCTCTGCTGGGGCTGTTTGACAGCAGAGGTGTCGTTTTGGCGCCGCTGCTGCAACCCCTTGGCAGCAGAGGGCTGTGCTGATGCACATACGCCAAGTGCTGCAGTGCTGATGAGTGGATTGGTCTGATCTGTTGAGTGTGGCTGCGCTTGATCTGTGGCGAGTGCTCCAGGGCTGGGGTTAGACCCGGATCACAGCATTAGAAGAGAACCGAACCGCTTGGCCGGTCCAGTTGCACTTTCAACGCATCACGGTGGATCTATGGACGAACAAATAGCACCCTCGGCGCCCATCACCCTTGCTGCGGCATTGCTCAGCGATTCACTGGAGAGTTGCCTGACGCACCTGGATTCTGCCCAGCAGTTCAAGGCCTCCATGGCCCTTGATCCTGAGTTCATCAGCGCAGAAACCAGAGAGCGTGTTGGTGCTGCGATTCAGGAGCTCTACGACTTGGCTGAAGGCAGTGCAGCGATTCTCATCGATGAATTGCTTGACGGCCCCGGCGCTTGACGCTGGTACAAAAGTACGCATCATGCGGGCATGAGCAACGTTTCCCCCGCAACTCCAATGAGCATTGCTCGTGCCCTGGTCGCCAGATCCATTGACGACTGTCTCGAGAGCCTGAACGAGGCTGAGCGCTTTAAGGCCTCCATGGCCTTGAACAAGTCGTTTATGTCTGAGCAAACTCGAGAGCGCCTCAGCCAGGCCGTGCAAGAAATCCATGAGCTCGCGCTCAGTCGCGCGGCTGTTTTCATTGATGGCCTACTGGATGGCGATAAGGAAGAGATCACTTCGTTGTAATCGTCTGGGCGAGTCAAATTCAGTCACGCGTCGCGGCGATCGATTCAGGACTTGGTCATGGAGCGGTGGGAGCGTTAATTCGCTTGTTTAGCCATTGGTCCATGAAAACGGCTTCATCGATTGGAATTGGTTTTCTTGCCGTTGCGACGGCTTTCTTCAGTGTTGAGCTCTTAGCCACATCAGCTGCTGCTTACCCAGCTGCCGGTCAGAGGCTCATCGCGAGAACACCAATGTTGATGTGGAGACGTCAAGAACAGCTCACGGATGATCAGCGCGAGGCTCTCTTCCGAGCCCAGAAGCAGTGGAAGCAAACCAGTTACTCCAACCGTGCTGCGCTGATGCAGCAGGAGAAGCAATGTGTAGATCGTGCCAAGAGCAAGATGGCGTTTAAGCGGTGCCTCAGGCGAACCCGTCAGTCCAGGACGACCTTGCGCGAGCAGTACTACGCCTACATCAATCCCATTCGTCAGCAATTGGGTTTGGCACCCTTGGAATGGGTCGAACGTCGTTGAGCCACATCAATGCTCAATGGGACACTTAGTGAATGACAAAGTTGTCCCAGCACTGGACGAGCTCAGAACCGATGCTGGGATTTCGTCACTTTCGTGTGGTGGGGGAAGGTGGCCGAGGACGTGATCGCTGGGTGGAGTTGGTTGCCTTGTTGGACTCAACCAAACGGCTCCGTCTGTCTTATCGCGATTTACGCGACCCAGCCTCGTGGAGTAGTGGACTTCTTCCCGTCGTCGAAGAGATGCTGCCGGAGCCCTTGTTAGAAACCAAGAGCTTGCAGCAGGAGCTTTTGTCCGAGTAGTAAAGCTTTCTTGGAGAGCTGTGGAGGTGAGCAGCTCAGGCGCGTTGTGACGCCTGGATCTACTCATGACTCACAAGTTCAATGCCACTAGGTACTTGGCAGTTCCCAAATACGAGTTAGCTTTGGTTCATATTCTCCCACCACACCGATGCTTACCGGCGAAGAATTGATCGCAAAGGTCAAAGAACTTGGCAATGCCAGCAAGAGCGAAGTCGTTGCTGCTTGCGGTTACCTTTCCAAAAAAAAGGATGGTTCAGATCGTCTGAACTTCACTGCTTTCTATGAGGCACTGCTTGAGGCCAAGGGTGTTGCACTCGGTACTGGCGGCGGCGTCGGCAAAGGCGGCCGAAAGCTCTCCTACACAGCAACCGTTCAGGGCAACGGCAATCTGCTGATCGGTAAGGCCTACACAGCAATGCTGGACCTGAAGACCGGAGATGAGTTTGAAATCAAGCTGGGCCGTAAGCAGATCCGCTTGGTTCCCGTTGGCAGTGACGACAGCGAAGATTGAGGATTACCCCCCTTTGTCCCAAATAGGCCTCTAGGTCATTCATCAGTCGATGAGCCTTTGAGAGTTCGATTCCATCTCGGTGGGTTCGGGCTCTGAAAGGCTCATGTAATTGGTGCGGAAACCCCGTGATGTACGGAGCTCCCTTCCGGTTCTGGCCATTGAAAGTTCTCAATGATCAGCTTAGGGGTTTTGATTAATCGGTTTCATCACCTTGAGGCGGAGCAAGTTTGTCCTCTTATCCAAGAAGGCCAGGAGAACCCAGGACCTGATTCAAAAGAACGCCTTGCCCGAGTAGGTCATCTTTGGCTAGCTGCTTCGCAACGATCCCAAGTGTGGTTAGACGCTTTTGGCGATTTTGAGGTTGGACTTTGCCGTTGATGCTTTCTGTTGATGGAAGTTTTAAGCGGGTCATGGCTTTCTCCGTCACTGATTGATTGGTTCGGCACCTTGGCCCCGTCAGAGGCCAATGGTGTGTAGCAAGCCTTCACCTGTCAGGAGTTCTGTGACGACTGCGGCAAGAAAGCCAACCATTGCGAGCCGACCGTTGAGCTTTTCGGCGCGCTCATGAAATCCCCAACCTCCATCGGCTGCGGCGTATTCCATACGTGGCTCACGGGCATAAACGTTGCCATGGCCTTCGCCATCAACAGTGATAAGCCCTGCGGGAACGTGAAGCGTTGGAGTAGTCATTAGCGTCTCCAGGAAGGACCTGTTCGGTCTAGAGCTGCCTGGCTCATAGATGAAGACGTACTGGCCGTACCAAGAGGTTCGGTTTTGATAACTACCTTGGTTGTTGCTCTTATGACCGTCTGCTAGTGCTGTCCGAGCAGCTCAGCCCATTGAACCTGGTCTTCATCGCATGCAGGGAGCTCAAAGAACCACTCTCCGGCTTTGAAGGTTTCGCTGGCGCCAGCGCTGTAGCCAGTTGCGGAGCCATCTGGATTCGTTGCTGTGATCAGAAATGGCTGAGGCGCTTGGCCTTTGCCATAAACCCACCCGCAGCGGGGTAATCGATCACTGATGTGGTGATTCATGGTCGAATGCTGGCGTAAGACTCCAGCTGATGCGTGTATTGATGGAGACCTGCCTTCGGTGCGCTGGTATTCATGACGGGAGATTTTTGCCTTACTTGTTTTTTGAAGAACAGCTCTGGCTTTGCTGAGAATATGAACACTAGCCCTTGGGGGTATTCATCGCGGGCTTTTGAAAAGACGATTGCTTTGCATTTGCCAAAAGAGGGCTACGCATCGAAAACGGAGACGTAGGACTGACCAATCGTCGAGATCAAACGAGTCTTTGCTAACTGCTGTGATGATTAATCCAAAGCGCTGGGGTACCAATACGGAGGTACGCGAAAAGCCAACCGAAGAAAGCTTTGAGGCCTGCTGATTAGCTGCTTTAGCAAGGTCT
>NHHF01000072.1 GCA_002171155.1 Betaproteobacteria bacterium TMED156 | reverse complement strand
TCTTCTATGATAAATCAGCCTGAATATGTAGTGCAAAGGTTAAGAAGAGAAAAAAGTGCAAAACTGCGTAATGCTAAAATACGTTTATCTAATATAAAACTAAATGAGTTTGTACAGGTTATGCGTGGTAAATCTAAATGGATTAAACATTAAAATTAAATGGCTGAAGTAAAGAATAGTTTTCTAGCGTCTAAAATGAATAAAGATTTAGATTCTAGACTAGTTCCCTCTAATCAGTACAGAAACGCTTTTAATATAGCTGTTTCAGAATCAGAAGATAGTGATGTAGGCGCACTTGAAAACGTTTTAGGTAATACACTTATTGCTACTGAAACAAATTTTGGAGCAAACGCTACTGTTATAGGTTATGGTGTAGATGAAATAAGCGAAAAAATATATTTATTTATTACAGATTATACAGATACTTCACCTACTAATTTAACTAATAACCAAGCTGCTGTTAATCAAGGTATTTCTTCTATTGTTTGTTTAGATGTTAAAAACAACGCTAATACTTTTATAACGCTTGTTACTGGAAGATTTTTAAATTTTTCTACAACACATCCTATATATGGCGTAAACATATTAGAAGATTTATTATTTTGGACTGACAATAGAAACCAGCCTAGAAAAATAAATATAAGTAAAGCTACCAGTAGTTCTACTTATTATTCTACAGAAGATACAATATCAGTAGCTAAGTATGCTCCGTATCAAACTATAGATTTAGTAACAGAAAATAGCGGTGTATATACGGGTACAATGAAAGATGTAGTATCGCCTTCTACTATAGGTGGTGCCGCTGGTTTTGCAACAACTACGGTTAATAACGCATCTATAATACCTATAACCACAACTTACGGCGCTTTTGCTACTGGAAACATAATAACTTTACAACCGCCTAATACTGATAAAATACCCGCAGGAACTCAGGTTGCAGCTGGAAGTACCGCTACTAGTTTAAATACTAATCAAGCTGTAGGTGTTACAACACCTTTAGATGCTAATGACGTTATTGTTTTTTCTCCAAATCCAGATTTTATAAATAATTACTCTGGTGATCCTGTTTTTCTTAAAGATAAATTTGTAAAATTTTCTTATAGATTTAAATACGACGATAACGAATATTCTATAATAGCTCCTTTTACACAAACAGCTTTTATACCACAACAAGATGGTAGGTTTTTAACTGGAGATGAAGAGGCTTCTTACACGAGTGGTGAAGTTTCTTTTATGCAGAATAAAGTTAATTTTATAGAATTAATTATAAATTTTCCAGACTCTGTTACTGGAGCTAATTTAAATTCTAATTTTAAAATTACAGAAATAGATATTATATATCAAGAATCTGATAGTCTTGCTTTATATGTACTAGACACTATATCTTTAGACGATATAACTACAAACCATTCAACAGATACTTTTTACAAATATAGATATCAATCAAGAAAACCTATATTAACATTACCTTCTTCTGAAGCTAATAGAGTTTACGACCAAACACCAGTTAAAGCATTGTCGCAAGAAGTTTCTGGTAATAGAGTTATATATGGAAACTATGTAAATAAATATACCGCGCCAAATCATTTAAATTATCAAGTAGCTGCAAGCGAAAAAATAGAATCTGGAACTTTATATACTGGTATTGATAAAGAATACCCAGAAAGTACACTTAAAAGAAATAGAAATTACCAAGTAGGCATTGTGCTTATGGATAGATACGGAAGACAGTCTGACGTTATATTATCTAATGTAGGTAGTGATACGGCTTCTAATAATTTTACAAATGTTTTTGGAGCATCAACGTTTTATTTTCCATATAGAAACAACAACACCGTTGGCGATGTGTTAAGTGACGTAGGTAATTCTATAAAAATTCAATTTAACGAACAAATATTAAGCACGTACAGCCCTTTGCAGTATGGAAATCCTGTTCCTACAGGACAACCTGGTTTATATAATAGTACAATAGGTAATGCTTCTTATAACCCTTTGGG
The DNA here is from genome assembly GCA_002171155.1 of Betaproteobacteria bacterium TMED156. Next base: position 6,866 of record NHHF01000072.1, on the reverse strand, counting down.
TTGGTATACATATAAAGTTGTTGTAAAACAAACGCAACAAGAGTATTATAATGTATATACCCCTGGTATTATTAATGGATCTTTTAACTCTATAGCGCCTAATTCTGGATTTGCGTTTACAACTTTAATATCAGATAGTTTAAATAAAGTTCCTAAAGAGCTTCTTGATGTTAGTGGTAATCAAAATCAATTTAGAAGTGATACGCTATTATATAATGTTGTAAACACCACGGGCACGTCTCCTAATTATTACAATGTACAAGGTTTTCCTGGTAATACAAACAACACTGTTACTACTTTATCTACATTTACAGACATGGGTGGAGTTACAGGAACATCAGCGGACAATGCTATTTTTCAAGTAGATACAAATCCATTTTTAGCAAAACTTGCTACACCTGTATCTATTGGTAGCGCGTATGCCACTGATTTTAATTTTAATTTAACTGTTTTTGAAACTAATCCTTTTGAATCTAATATAGATATATATTACGAAACATCTACAAATGGTGTTATATCTGAGCTAAATGCAGCAATAGCAGTTGGAGGTGGTAATACGCCTATAGGTTTTACGTCTTTAGCTTATTTACAAAAAGAAAACCAAGACCCGGCTGGCACGGGCACATCGACTGGCGCCGCAGATTCACGTTATGTAACAACTAATTTTAAACCTATAAATCAAGCCTCTCAACAAATTGATAATTCTGAAATAACAAATTTTACAGTTGTTGATGGTGGTGGAAATACCAGAACTAGCGAATTTACTTTAGAATTAGACCAAACACAAGGTGATGATCGTTATAGAATTAAAATAAATGCTTTAGGATCACCTAACAATGGTTTTTATTTTGGACCTAACGCTTCAACAATAGAGGCGTATACGTTTAACATGAAAGTTAGAAACAAAGATGATAATGCTACGGCAGACGTTAATGGCGCTGTTAGCAATTCTACAACTATAATTGTAGACAATTTAGTAGATGGCAGTGCTGGCAACGGTATTTTCACAGGAATGCAAGTGTTTAATGGAGCTACTCTTTTAGGTGTTATTGACACTGTAACAGCAGGAGGTGGTGGTGGCGATGCAACAGCTACGTTTAATTTAGTTAACCCAACAACTGTTGCTAATGACGTTGCAATAACATTTAAAGCACCATTTGCTAGTTTACAAATTAATGCTGCTTTAAGTAATGTTGATCCTATTATTGACGCTTATAATTTACCTTCGCCTCAATATTCTACAATGCCTAATCCATTTGTAACTTTTACGGGTAAAAATGGTAGTTTTAATACGGCTAAAAACACATTGGATTTAACATGGGGCTTTAGTGTGACGCAGGCTGCTATAATAAACGCAGGTTACACTATAGTAGTTAACAATAACCCGTCTGGTAGCAACGCAGCTACACTTCAAATAATTAGAGGTGGAGGCACTTCAGACATTGTAACCTTAAGTATAGATAAAACTACTGGAGTTTTTGGCAGATTAACAGGAGGTTTTTGGAGTAATTTAGATGTAGTTATAACATTAACAGACGCGGGTGGTGCTACAGTGACAACAACAGTAAACTTATTAACAGAACCAGGAGCATTTACAGATGCTTTCTCAACAGCGTTTGATATATAAAAATTAAAAAAAATGGCAACATCAATAACAAGTATTAATTATAAAACACAGTTAGAAGCTTTATTAGCAGATAATACAGCAAAAGAAATTAGCGCTCAAGACGTAAGAACAATAGTAACTAGTAATTATCAACCTGTTTTAATTTATGCTGGAATAATATTTCCAGATGATCACTATAGTAATTTAAATAATGATCTTTTACGAACTCTTTATTATAACCCTGACTATTTTGGAGATGAAAATATAATGAGTCCCGGCAGTACTAGCCCTTGGGTTATTGATCAAACAGGTTCTGGTATTACAAACGGAACTTATACAAATGTAGAATTACTTCCAGATCCTTATACTAGCTACAATGCAGGTATAATAAATATGTCTAACTTTGGTGGTGACCCTGGAAACGCTTTTTTTAATGTAACAGTTAGCGGAAATGTTGTTACGGCTTGTACTTCTGTAACACAAGGAAGTGGTTGGATTCCTCAACAGGTAATTCCAGGTAGCCTAGCAGCTGGTCAAACAGGTAGATTAAGTATTAATGGTAATACAAGTGCTAAATTAAGATTTAATGGTCCTATAAAAATAGATTATGAAGCTGGTGGGCGTAATGGCTTAACAATGACTACAAATTCAACGGGAGGAAATCATGGGTATTTAAATACTCTTATGAACTGTACTCAAGTTATTAGAACTGGTGGTACTGAAAGCACAGCAACTATGGCTTTTGCTAATCCAACTAGTTTTAATACTTATGTTCAAAATGAAATAGCTTTAGAACAACAAGAACGAGGCGCGCACTTTCAACTTTGGAGATTACCACAATCAACTTAAATAAAAAAATAAATAGGTGAATATATATATATGTCTGCTACAATAGAAGTTAAATATTTTAATTCCTTCTTACTAAGAAAGACTGTTGATGCTAACAGTAATAACGTGCCAGCGTATAGACCAGGAACCACTACAACTGCTAGAAACTGGATAATAGAAGAGTCTAGAATTAAAGGTAGATTTAATGGTGTGTCTGTGGGTTTTGGGCCAAGAGCTTATCTTGTGTCTGAAACAAACACAGGCTCTATAAGATTTAATTCACTTATATATTCTGGTATATTTAACTCTAGAACTAGTGTTAATAATACAAATCAGTTTCCAGCTGGTGAAGAAATAACTAGAAGTTTAGATCCGCAAAATGGATCTATACAAAAATTATATGCTGAAAATACAAATTTAACTATATTACAAGAAGATAAAGTAAGCAAAGCTTTAATAGATAAAGATGCTATTTACTCTGCTGAAGGTTCTGCTATAACAACATCAGGATCTATGGTTATAGGTCAAATAGTACCTTATCTAGGTAAATACGGAATTAGCGAAGACCCAGGAAGTTTTGCTGTGTATGGTTATAGAAAATATTTTACAGACAGAAAACGAAACGCTGTACTTAGATTATCAAATGATGGTATTACAGAAATATCTTCTTACGGCATGCGTGATTTTTTTAGAGATGAATTAAATAATTTAGACAGTGGTTCTGGACAAATTGGCGTTATTAAAGGTGGATGGGATATACACGCTAAAAGCTATGTAACTTCTTTTCAACCTTGGCAAGCAACACCTACTTCTAATACTGACTATAAAACATTAGCGTTTGATGAGAGACCAAAAGGTTGGATTAGTTTTTACAATTACAAACCTAGTCAAATATTTAGTTTAAAAAATAATTTTTACACTACTAATGGTAATAAAATATACCAACATTATCTTGGTGATTATAATAAATTTTATGGTATTTCACAAGCCGCAACAGTAACTTTAATATTCAACCCTAAAGTTTCAATGTCTAAAAACTTTAGTACTATTAATTATGAAGGTACTAACGGTTGGAAAATTAACAGCATTGTATCAGATGCTACTGAATTTGACACAGTTTCAGGTACTCCTACAGCATTTGCAGACTCTGCATTACCAATAGCTAGTTATGAAGAAGGTCAATACGTTGTTAATGGTTCTACTATAGTTACACCAACGGACGCAGCTTGGAATTCTTTAACAATATCGGGTGGTAGCTTTATACAACGATACGGTTTTGATAGAAAAGAAAACAAGTATGTGTCTGCTATAAGAAACAACAGTCAACCTCAACCTCAAGAAATTATATATGGTAGTAGTGTTTCTGGAATAAAAGGATATTTAGCAACAGTGCAATTATCTACTGATGCTACCACAAACCCTACTGGTAAAAAAGAATTATTTGCAGTATCTTCTAATTATGTAGAATCAAGTTATTAAATAAAATGAAATTAAAAAACTTAGATGTATCTGTAGATAAAATACAAGATATGATTATAAATAGTGATCTTGGAGTTGGTGACGGAAAAAGCATTGCTCATATACCAGAGATACCTATTAAACATTTATTTGCAGATCAAATATATATTAGGCAAATGGAAATGAAGCAAGGACAGGTAGTTGTTGGTGCTATACACAATCATTTACATGCTTGGTTTTTAATGAAGGGAAGAGTTTTAATAAATAACAATGGTGAAAAAGTAGAACATATAGCACCTTGTTATACAGTATCGCAACCTGGTTCAAAAAGATTTATATATGCTTTAGAAGATTCTGTATTTGTAAATGTGCATAAGAATCCTTCAAACACTAAAGATATAGAAAAATTAGAAAAAGAAATAGTATCTTTTGATATAGAAAAATTTAAAGAAAAAACTAAATAATTATGACATTTATAGCAGCAGGCATTGGCGCCGCGGTAAGTATAGGTGGTTCTATTTTTGGCGCGAGTAGAGCAAAAAAAGCAGAGAGAAGAGCAGCTGAAGAAAAAAGAGCTTTGCAGCGAGAATTTAACGCAGCTGAAGCGTCTAGACAAGATGTAATAAATCCTTATGCTGATGTAACTAGTTTAGCTGATATGATTGTAGACAACACTGGTTTGTTGTCTAACGCTTATGCTAACATAGGTGTTGCTACACAAGCAGCTGAATTCCAAGCTGAAGAAGCGGATATAGCTTTAGCAAATACTCTTGATACTCTTATGGCTACTGGTGCTAGTGCTGGAGGTGCAACTGCTTTAGCCCAAGCTGCACTACAAAGTAAAAGAGGAGTTTCTGCAAGTATAGAACAGCAAGAAGCAGATAACCAAAAACTAGCAGCGCGAGGCGAGCAATTTTTACAACAACAGAAACTAGCAGAAGCGCAGCGAGTTCAAGGCTCTTTAATGGGTGAAGCTGCTAGAATGCAAGAAACAGATGTATTAGGTAAAGAATTTGTTTACGGCGAGACAGAACGCAGAGAAACAGAGCAGTTAAATAGACTACAAGCTCAAATAACCGGACAACAACAAGCTGAAATGCAAGCTAGATCTGATGGTGCAGCTGCCATAAGCGCGGGTATAAGCGCTGTTGGTAATATAGGGGCTGCTGCAGCCTCAAGACCGGTGGAGTAAAGGCAACTTCTAGTTTAAGTCCACCTCCAAAATATACAGATTCACAATTAGCAAAAAAATTTAAAGTTACAAAACCTATAATATAGTTTAATAAAAAATATGGCACTACCAAAATTTTCAAGAAATTATACCCGCTCTGGAGCTTATGAAAATCCTGTGACTCCTGTAGATACTAAAACTGGTGCTATCATAGCTCAGACTATATCTAATGTAGGTGACATAACTGCTAAGTTTATAGAAAAACAAAATGCTGCTGTTAACGCAGAGAACGCGGCTATAAAAAAAATGTTAAATGGTATAAATAAAAATGCAACTACCAGAAGAGAACAGTATTCTAAATCATTAGGTGAACATGGCTTAGCTCAAAACGAAGAGTTTGCTAGAGTAGGTACTGAAATGATAGATTATTTAGAAGAGCAAGAAACTGCACTTGCTATGTACAAAAGAAATAATGATTCAGAAAAAGTTAAGATAACTGAAAATAATATATTTAAAACTAATTTAGCTTTCGGCAAGTTGACGCAAGTTATTAAAGAAACTCCAGACGCTCTTAAAACTTACAGTGAAGATTCTTTATCATCAAACAACGGAATGCCAGGTGGTATAGCTCTGTCTGGTGCTGGAAAACAAAACAACCAATACTGGTTTGGTATGTCGGCTTATCAAGGTTCTTCAGCTGATAGTTCTTCAAGTTTAATATGGGATAAAAATAGCGATGAAAAAACCTTGTCTATGCGTCTTAACAGTAAAGAAATACAAGAAAATAAAAGTTTATTTACAGAAGACGAAGAGTTCCAAGGTATAGTTGTAGATCCTTTAATTTTTTTACAATCCGATCCAGGTAAAATACCAGATATTAAAACAACAGGTGTTCAATTACTCGGGGCTAAGACAGATGAAAATCCAAACGGGGTAAACTTAGTTGGTAAAAACGGGCAAGTTAATGATATTAATTTTTACGATACTTCAAGTCCAAAGAAAATAACAAGAAAAGCAGGTAAGGTGTATGTTCAGTATAATTATAACGAAAAAGCTCTTGTTGATAGATATCAAAAATCTGTTACAGATAATTTAGTTACACCATTTACAACAAATTCAGATATTAGTAGAATTAACGCTATAAGTAATAACGTGTTTAATTATGAGATGATCCCAGATGCTGATGCAGCTAACGAAAACGGTAGTCCATTTAGCGTGGGTGATCAAACTAAATTTCAAGACAGCACGCTTGCTTATGTGCGCGGATTAGTTCCTCCACCAAAAGAATTTGTATTTGACGAAGATGAATACGATGGTGTTATAGAACTCACAGCTGCAGAAAAAAACGATGCTAAAGATTTAAAAGCCGCTAAAACCAATTACAATATAGCTAAAAAACTTATAAATCAAGAAGGAAAAATACCTGATATACCAACTCAATCTAATATCTTTGATCCTAGCGCTCAACTTACAAGCGAAAGCGGTAGGTTTAAAGAAGCTGTGTCTACTATAGTAACAGGTAGTAATGGTAAGCTTGTTGAATTTATAGAGTCCGAAAGAACTGGACAGCCAAGCGCTAGAGTTAAATACCCAGGTCAACCTGAAATAGAAATAAGTTTAGCTGAATTTAAAAACAAAGATTTGTTTGATGCTAAAATACAACAAGCTACAGGCGCTGGATCAGGCAGTTTAGAAACATATTACGATATTAATATTGATTAAAATTAAATATAATGGCTAGAAGTAAAGAGCAAAAAGATCAATTGAAAAGTTTAGTAGATCAATTAAGATCTGAAGGTTTAT
>NHHF01000071.1 GCA_002171155.1 Betaproteobacteria bacterium TMED156 | reverse complement strand
TTCCTCCTGTTGTAACTGTACCTGGTTGCCATTCACTTGCACTTGCATTATAAACAAGTACTTGTCCGTTTGTTGCTTGAGTTGGATTAACATTTGATAGTGATTCTATTTGTGTCGTTGTTACTCCTGTTGCTCCAGAAATAACTGTACCGTCAGTAAGAGTTCCATAGTTTGTTACTGGAAGTATAGAATCACGCAACATAGTATTAAATTCAAATTTACCACTAGTGTTATTATAACGTAAAACTTTTCCATCATCACCAGCACTGACATTAACAACGTCAGTAAGTGAAGTCATGCTCATCGTACTAATTTTAGTTGCTACTCTGGCATCTGTATAAAATAAATTTGTCGAACCTTCTGTTAGGTTGTCTGTAGTTTTTCCTGCTAAACTATTATCGAATCTTGCTTGGGTATAAAATAAATTTGTTGAACCTTCTATTACATTATCTGAATTAATTGATTTTAATTCTACTTTTGCATTTGCATTATTCCAATATAAAACTTTTCCAGCATTGCCACTTATCCATAAACTTTGATCAAACGTATCTCTAAACGTTTTGTAATCAGAGAAATTGGCATCTAACTCATTGTAAGTTAATGCTGATCCTTTGTCTTGTCTTAATGTTACTGCCATATTATAACCCTATACTAAATTTACCCATGCACTATTTTCATATGCTTGAAGTTTGTTATCTGTTGTGTTGTAAATAATTTCTCCATTAGCAACACTTGATAATGCATCTCTAGCCGTTGTTGTATAGCTTGGTACTGTGATTCTTGCAACACCGTCAACTCTTGCATCAGCTCTTGCATTTGTGAAATATAAATTCGATGGATCTTCAGTTAAATTAGCTGTAGTTTTACCAGCTAATAATGTATCAAATTGTGATGAAAAATTACTAATATCAGATGCTGATAAAGTTTTTACTCTTACAGTATTAGCAGAATTATCCCAATATAATACTTTTCCGTCATTGGCTACTGAATAATCAACAGTGTTATATAATGCTTTAAATGTTTCGTAGTCAGTAAAATTGCCATCTAACTCTGTATGAGTTAATGCTGATCCTTTAACTAATCTTTTTGTAATTGCCATTTTTCTCTACCCTATTCCTTAATATTTATCATTATACATAGTCTGTATCTACATACGTATCATCTACGTAATCAATTAAATTTTCATTATTTGTCAAATAATTTGCTTGAGCTGTACTACTTTGTAGCATTGATACTCCTACACTGTTCCAAAAACCTCTGTTATTACCATTTGGTATAACTTTTGTACCACTATAAACGTCAACAGCATCAGCATGTGATTGTATAGTTGTGCCATGTGTTCCACGTACAACATCAGTTAAGACGTTACCAGTGATTCTACCATATTCAATTCTTTCAGTACCAATCCATATAACACCTGGTTTGTTTGTTACATTGTCATCAACTTCGCTTGATATTTGTTTTGGTTGAGGTATTTTTGTAGCGTCAGCAACTGTAATATTATTTGAACTTTCAGTTATTGCACCATTAAGTGTAGTATGATCATTAGTTGAACTTGTACCACCGTCATCGATAAATTTATCTCTCAAATATTCAACTCTACCATATGGTGAATAATGTATTTTAAATTGTGAGTAATCACCTGTTCCTACATACGGATCTGCGTCAGTACCACTTCCTGATGTTCCATCATGTGTTTTCACCGTGATCATCAATGACTCTCTCGGTGTTATTGGTAATAATTCTTCTGGATACGGATCACGATCTGGTCTAGCAAATCCCGCCGAATCAAGTTGAGATTTAACAAGTATCCATTTTTGAGCATCGTAATCAGATTTAAAAGTTGACGATGAAGTATGATCAATATTTGTATAATAAATTCTATCTTTTACTAAATCCCAACGTGATGGTTGTAGTGTTGTTACAAAGATAATGTATGTATTAAGGACTCCACTTGTTGACCCTGTTAATGTATCTCCTGTATTTGTTGTAAACGTGCCTGTAACACTTGACAATGTGTAGTTATTTCCTGCACCTTGAATTACTTTACCGGTAGCACCGCTGTTTGCTTGAGTAATGGTTTCCCCTAAAGTTACACTTATATTATTTTTTAAAGTAATATGCGTAGGGTCACTTGCTATATTTTTGTGTGTTACATTTGCAACATAAACTTTATTGTTGTCTTTAACAATGTCTCCAATAGTATAACTTGTTGAAGCCGACCATGATGAAATATGTGTTAAGTCGTCATTTCTTACAAAGGTATTTGCAGTATAACTAACGCCAGATTCCCAATGATTAGACATTTTAACAAATTTTGATTCATACCAATTTTGTGTTGCGTCTGGATCGTAACCAATTGTTGGATTTGTAGATAATGCATCCATATCCCAATCTAAACTATCCCAAGCAAAGTTTGTTAATTGTTGACCAATTCTGTCTCTGTTTACTTTAAATCCAATTGGCTGAACATCTAAATCTTTATAGTATCCAATTTTTTCAGATAGTGTAGTTACAAAAGAACTAACTGAATCTGCATTAGCTGTATCAACATTTGCTAGTTCAGATGCATAAAAATATTTTCCTAATCTATCAACATGAGTTGCAGTTGGTGATACAGATTTAAGCTGATTAATTTTTGCAACATCAGTTGCTTCTGTTGTTGGTTCAAAGTTAGTATGTTGCCATTTACCAGATTGTACGTCAGTAATGAAGTTACCAGATGTGTGTGCCTGTGTGGCTTGCCAAAAACCTCCATTGTATTTTACATTTGTACCAACAGCATAACTCTGTGATGTTGCCCAAGCACTAATTACATTTGTTGAAGGTGAAACCAATGTTATCGAAGTACTTACTCTATCAAATGCCATTTTAGTTTTGACTTTTGGTGTTGGATTAGTTGTACCAGTACCATTTGAATTAATAACATAATCTGCTGTTGTTGTAAAATCACTCATAGCCATATCTGCATTTTCTCTAACTGGAGATTTTTTACTTAAGAAGTTTCTAATTTTTGCACGATATGGTTTTACTTCTTCGATATAAGTTTTAACATCATTGAACGGATCTTTTTCAAAAGATGATTTCTGTGATAGTGCAGTATCTTGTTGTATAACATTTAGGTATGTTGATTTAAATAACCAGTCAACATGTTGTTGTTCACTAATTACATATCTAATTAATGCAAATAATAACTCATTTTGATATTTTAAGTTTTGACTTATTAATACATTATCTTTTAAAGTGTTAATATATGTGCGAAGTTCTGTCGACAACGCACTTGAATCTGCTTCAGTATAAACTGTAGTCTTTAATTTTGCTGTTGCTGTTTGTAAACCAATTCTTACCAATGACAAATTGTTATTATCATATGTTGTGGATGTTCCAGCAAGATAATCAGCATCAGTATATTGCCATAATTCCCATTTTGAATTGTAACCAAAATTAACTTTAACAACATCATCTTGAGACAATGTTGATGTATCTATATTAGTATAGTAATCAACTATACGATCAATAACTGTGTTATCATCAAATGACGTATTGTAGTACCAATTTGTTTTTTCATAATAATTTGATGTTGTTAATGTGTTATCCCAACCTGCATGATTCACATCTAAGTTAATTGACGTTGTAATTCTATTTAAAACTTCAACTAATATTTTTCTTGCATTTTTAGAATTTACAAACCAACTTTGTCTTGGTCTTACTTTACTACCATATCTATCATTTAAAGACAATGTTGTGTCTGGCACAGTGTTTCCGAGAACATCGAAACCAGTAACACTATCTACCATTTTGTTCCAGATTTGATCTGGAATCGGTGCATCTGGATAGTTTTCTTTTAGTAATAACCACTGTGCGTGTTTTGAATTTGTTTTATCTTTTGAATTACGTTTTCTATAGTTTAATTGTAAAACTGTATTTTGTTTAGTAGTAAAATCTAATACATTGGCAACTGAAATTGAATTTTGTGATATTGGTGCAAAATAATTTAGTCCTTGTGTAATTGGTGATGTAATTATATTTGCCACAGACGAAGCATCATTTATTCTTCCTTCATACTCTGGAACTGTGGTTACATTTTTAACCCAGAAATAATATGTAGTTGTTTGCACTGACGTAGATGGATTAGTTTCAACTTTTGTTGCATAATCAGTTGTTGATTTAACTGTTCCTGTTCCACTGTAATTTGTTGGTGTGTCATTTGATTGTACCCATTCATATATGTCAATTGTTGCTGTTGGAAACAATCTTCCCCAATTTGATCTACGATATCTATTATCATGAGATTCATAATCAATATATCTTACCGTTGATAAATCCCACCATACTTGTCCAACATATTCTTCTTGCCATGGTTTACTTTTACTAATTTTTGTCGATTCAGAGTGATAGTTATAAACAGCCGGATCAATCTCTGTTTTGTATTCAATTTCTCTATCAGCCTGTGGTGGTAATATTCCTTTTGCTGGATCATATGGTATTAGAGTTAAATCAATTTTATTATTTCGATCATCATACAACACAGCTTTTTCAAACTGTTTAGTGTCAACTTTGTCTTGTTGTCTACGTTTTGTACTTGCAAAATATTCAGCAGTTGTTTTAGTTGAATCACTGTAGTCAACTCCACTGTGTAAAATCCATTGTGTGTTACCATAACTAGAAAGTGTTAATGCACTAGGCTCGGTTCCACGTATTGAGTTGTAAGTAGATATTATCGAAGCATTTGCTGTAAATCTATATACTCCCCAGTATCCAGTATAATCGTTATCCAACCAAACTAAATCACCTTCCTGCCAAACATTTGGATCACTAAATGCTGATGATAAAAAGTTTGTAAGAGTTGTTGCAGTATCGGTACTTACATGATTATTGTCAGTTGATAATCCTTTGTTTAATCTGATATCTTTCCAATCTAATAATTTTATTCCTGTACTATTAATTTCTGTATTATCAGGTGATGTAACGTATTGTGCTGTACCATCAGTTTTTTCAATTGAATATTGTTTTGATTTGTAGTTCAATGTTAATGATACATTACCTGTTGTTGCCGAAGATACTGAAACATTTGCTCTTACAGTAATATTGGCATTGTCAGTTACTGTCCCGCCTGCTGTAATATTCGATGAAGCAACTGATTGTAAATTTGCAGTTGGCACTGTATACAATGTTGTTGCAGTTGCTCCATCCCATGATTCAACTACTATGGTTGGTGCAGTACCATCCCATGCAGTAGTTACGTTTGCAGTCAGTTCATCTAGGGCATGAACTTTTGTTAAACCTGTATTAAAGTTAACTATAAAATTTGTTTTTGAGTCTTTTACAACAATTCTTCCTGTTGCAGTTGATGTTATACCAGATGCAAATCCTTGGTTGCCTGTTCCTGCAGGAACTGTGATTGCTGTTATTACTCCGGCTGACGTTGTGATGTCTCCTGAAGCAATTGTAAATGCTGTACTGCCGGCTGAGTCAATTACTGTTATTGTAGGTGCTTGATAATTTGTACCTCCACTTGTAATTACAAAATCTAATATTTCACCAAATCTTCCACTAGTTCCTGAACCAGTAAATGTAAATGATGGACTACTATAATCTACGTTAAGTGTTTTAAGTGTGCCAGATTTATCTCTTACACTTATACCTGTTGGTGCCGCTGAGTAATTTGAACCACCAGTATTTAATGTAAGCTGGTTTCCTCCTGTTGCACCTGATAACGCACCTGTAAAAGCTACTGTAGGTGATGTATATCCATTACCTCCAGCTGTAACAGTAACTCCTGTAACCTGTCCTGAAGCATTTATTGTTGATGTTGCTGTTGCACCTGTTCCGTTTGCATCAATAATTTTTACAGCAGGCGCTGAAGAGTAACCGCTACCTGCATTTGAAACTGATATTCCTGTAACAACTCCTCCTGCTAAAGTAATTGACGCTTCTGCATCCTGACCATCATTAATTTTGTTGACTGTCATATTTGCACCGGTACCTGTAGTTCCTGAGAATGTAATTACATCATTTTGAGCGAACCCTGAACCACCTGATGAAACTGTTACTGACGCTACTGCTCCGGCAATGTTACCAACTGCCAAAGAAGCACCATTACCAGCCACATTTGCAAAAGGAATAGTAACCGTTGGTGCTGTTTCAGATGTTGGAACTAAAGTTAATTTATGAGTACCCCAAACTGTTGGATCCATTAGTAATGTTCCATCACTTTTATAAGTTTTGTGTAAAACTAAATTACTTGTTGTTGCACCACCTGGTAATCCTGTTCCATTAACAGTTACCTTCATTGCTGTGTTGGCATCACCATTTGAAATAACATTATCAATTTTTACGTTTGTGTCATATAGTTTATAAATATTCCAATCTTTGCCACCAATAGTATCTTTAGCTACCCATGATGTGACTCCAATGTCAACATTTCCTGTTTGTGCTCCGTATAAATTATCCAATGCTGTTGAATCATATGCTTGATATTTTGAGTCATCTAAGTGAACATAACCTGCTGACGGTATTATTGAATCAACTGTGTTTACTGTTGGCCATAAATTTGCCAAAGTTTTTTCACCTGTTGGTTTTTTCAACCAACGTGTTGTATCATCAATATCAATAGTAATAACGTCATCAGTTAAACTATCATAATTTGCTGTTGATATATTATCAGTTGGCAGTATAAATTCAAACATTAATGGATCTGTAATAATATCTTGAGATCTTAATCTTAATTCAATTTGTTGATTAAAGTTTGTTGATCCAAACTCACCAACTTTAAAAGCCCATTCTTCATACGTATCAAATGTTTGATCAGTACTTACAGTTGTTGAACGTAATAATCTATCAATAGCATTTGTAGTACCTTTTTGCTTAATCATTCCTTGATATAACTTAACTTGGTTTGATTCTGATACTCCCAAGTTTGTTAAGTAATCTCTTTTTTGATAACCAATAACGTGCAATGCTGAATCTCTAAAAGTAGAATCTACAGTCGATGCATCGATATCATAGTACCTATTTGTGTCAGCAACTGTTTTTTCAAAGTTGTTAATTAAACTTGTGCCACTTACAATAAATCCATCGGCTTCGAGTTTACCTTTCCATCCTAATGTTTTGACTGTTGATATTTTTACTCTTGGTTGTCTTTGTGCAAGTAAAGTATTGTATATCGTATCATTAAAGATTGTTTTGTTGTTTAATGTTATTGCATGTTCAGTTTCTTTAACGTATAATCTTAAACCATATATACCAATACCTTGTTTATGAGAAACAGTAACCATGTCATTATCTCTCATGACATTCATTTGTTCTGCATCTAATCCAAAACCTTCTTTATTCAATGCACTGTATGATCCATTAACAATATTTGATAAACTTTGAACTATACCTGATGTTGGTTTAAATTTTAAAGTTGATGCTGACGGACTTAATGTTATGTAATCTCCATTTTGCCATTTACCTAAACTCCAAAATAAAAATTCTTTTGCTGAATAATCCCAATCTAAGTTTTCTCCAAGGTCTGAATTATGTTCATCAAATAACCATCCTTGAACTTTTAAATATTCTCCATATCCGACGAGTGCATTATAAACTTCTTGTCTAGTTTTATAAACAGTACCATAATCAATTTGTACAGTTTGACCATAATTAAATTGAGTATATCTTTCTACTTCAGTTCCACCTTGCTGTGGTAGTTTTTTAATCTCTCTCCAATATTTTAAATTTGGTGAAGTATCACTTGACAATGCTTGGTGAGGTATTGTACATTGATAAAATTTTGACTCATGAGTTACAACTTCATCTTTATGATAAGTTAATCCAGCTTGGTAACCTCCTGGACTGATATCTTTACCACCAACACGTATAGTTCTCGATGAACTATTTGCAAGTGGATTATAAATTGTAAAATATGGATTTGTTATATCATAACCATAAATTTTATAACCTTTTGATGTATTCTGTACAATCATTGCACTATATGATGCTTCTTGTATACTACCACCAGTGTATAAATTAACTGATACATCTTCTGGTGGAACAATAATACTAGTGCTTTGACTTGTTGAATCATATGCTTCTGATTCAATTTGTAATTTATTTGAATCAATAAATCCAGCACATCTATACATTAGATTTGATTGAATATTTCTTATTACATTACCAAAGGCTGTGTTAATCGGATTACCTTTACTAATAACATAATCTGATATAAAATTTTGTATACCAGAACGTATGTATCTGGTATTGCTTGAATCTGTTTCTGTGTGTACATAATAATTTGTATTATTAGATCTCTTACCAGTTGACGTGTCAATAGTTTGATTAGTATCACTTTTTGATGATTCAATATTTTGAACGTTCCATAGTTGCTCAACATATAATCCTGGATTAGTTAAGTATAATAATTTTTGTATAACGTATGGATACACCAATGAAGTATAAAATGCGTGTTCGACCGGAGCACCATCACCAAATTTCCAATCAGCTTGTGATACTGACTCTGCTGGCTCTGATGATATTATCCCTATTTGCAATGGACTTAATAAATTAGCATTTGCATCAACAGGAACATAATTTGAAAATCCTGGTTTTTTATAAACATTATTTTCATTTAGATACGATTGGTTAGTATAATTTTCTCGTTCACCTGCTCTAATAATTCCTTGTTCAATATCAGAAATTAGTTGAGTTCTAATTGTTGGGTTTGTCCATGTATAGTACTGATCCCACCAAATTGGTTTTTGTGAAAACCCTAACATTTCCCATGGATGAGTGTGAGGTCTATCAGTACCATAATAGTATCGATATATTCCTCTCCAGTGTCCAGGTAATGATAATCCATCTTGATCGGTCATTGTTGAATAATTTAATACCCTCCAATCAATATTAATTGTCGACGTTCTTCTTCCTGCTAAACTTGTTTGCCCAAGTATGACTTCGTTAACTAAAAATCGGTCAGTAACAGCATTAATATTGATAGTGTTTGTATCAACACTAACTGACGTTACTATACCTCTTGCACCAGATGTTGTACCAAAAATTTCTTCACCTACTTGAAATTTTTGTGTAGCTGAAGTTGGAATATATCCAGATTGTACATAATTTGTTACTACATAATTTGAATTTGGAGAAAGGGTAAGTTCTACTGCATACCCACTATTGTCTTGATAGTTTACTGCATTTTCATTTGCCCATCTAGAAAAAATAGGTCTCATAAGTTTTGTAATTTCATCTTTAGTCCAAGATGTTGAATTAAATTTGTTTGGAATAATTTGATTATATTCAAACAAAGGTAATTTATCTTGTTGAGATATTACGTGATACATCGAGTTATAAATTCTTTTTTCTAATTCAAGCAATGCTGTGTCTCTCATATCATTGTATTTTAAAACTAAAGATCCATCATGACATTGAATAAAGTTTCTAGTGCCTGACGTATA
>NHHF01000070.1 GCA_002171155.1 Betaproteobacteria bacterium TMED156 | reverse complement strand
TGAGTTATTTTTTTTTGAGTTACCAATTCTTTATCTAATAATAAAGGATCTATCTTTTTTTTTTGTTTTTTTTTGTTTATTGATTTATTTGAACTTTTTATAACACTTTTTTCAGTTTCATTATAAAGCTCTAAAGTGGCGGCAATTAATTCTTGATTAGAAAATTTTGAATTCATTAGATTTTTGTATTAGCAATACTATTAATGATAAAATTAAGAATTAAAAGGTTAATTTTCAGTTGAGATTAAAATCAAAAGAGAGTAAATAAGTTTTATAGCCCAAATAGCTCAATTGGTAGAGCAACTGATTTGTAATCAGTAGGTTGGGAGTTCGATTCTCTCTTTGGGCACCACCACCAACAATAATAGTGGTGTTCCCAAACGGTTTTGGTCGATTACTAATTTAGCTTAAATTTTATATTAATTAAAATCAAATTACATTTGGTAAAAAAAAAAGTAGTTAATTTAAATTTAAACAACCATGGCAGAATTAAACGTCTAAATTCATATTTTTATTAGCATTCTCAGAAATAAACTTTAACCTTAATTCTGGATTTTTACCCATCAAATCATTGACAAATTTATTTGCTTTTTTAATTCTTGCTTTTTGGGTCGGCATGATAACCTTTATTAACTTTCGTGTTTCTTTATTCATCGTAGTTTCTTTGAGTTGAGACGGCATCATTTCACCAAGACCTTTAAAACGGCTTATTTCTATATTAGCCTTTTTATTATTGTTTAATAATTTGTTTTTCTCTTTTTCATCTATAGCATATTTGGATTTTCCAGAAATGTTTAGCTTATAAAGCGGAGGGACTGCTAAATATAGGTGACCATCAAAAATTAATTGAGGCATTTCACAAATAAAAAAAGTTAAAAGTAATGTTGATATATGATCCCCATCAACATCAGCATCCGTCATAATTATTATTTTTTCGTATCTAAGATTTTTTTTTATATAATTCTTTCCTCTTCCGCATCCTAACGCTTGTAACAAGTTGTTAATTTCACTGTTTGCCAAAATTTTTGTTGCATTTGAATTTTTGACATTTAAAATTTTACCTCTTAATGGTAGTATAGCTTGAGTAATTCTATCTCTTGCCTGTTTTGCTGACCCTCCTGCAGAATCCCCTTCCACAATAAAAAGTTCTGTACTTTCAGTTTTATCACTTGTGCAATCTGATAATTTTCCAGGAAGTCTTATTTTTCTAAAGGCGTTTTGTCTCTCAACGTTTTGATTTAAATCATAAATATTTTTCTCTCTAATTTTTTCTTCTAAAAAATTAATAATATTCTTTGCGGTTTTTGTATTTCTATTTAACCATTCTTCAAAAGTAGAACTTGAAAAATTTTCACAGTATTTTTGAACAAAGGCTGAAGATAATTTATATTTAGTTTGCCCTTCAAATTCTGGATTTGATATATAAACTGAAATAACATATGCCATTTGATCAAAAATGTCTTCTTGGGTAGCTTTGCCAACAACCTTATTATTTTTATTTTTTGCATATTTTCGAATAGATTTCGCAATACCAGATCGAAAACCAGCATCGTGTGTTCCACCATTTATATTAAAAACAGTGTTGCAAAATGCTTTGCCGAATTTGATTTTCCCTTTATTAAACTGCAAAGCAAATTCCATTTTTCCTTTTTTGTGATTAAGTTCCCCAGTTTGAAAACATACTCTTTCATGTAAAATATCATTTTGATTAATCTCATTTTTTATAAAATCTTCTAAACCATTAAGATATAATAAAGTTTCTTTTGCAGGAATTGAGCTTTTTCTATTTAATAAATTTTTGTTACACTCCCAATAAATCCTCACCCCTTTTTGAAGGTATGCTTTATTTTTGGATAATTCATATATTATTTCAGGTTTAAAACATAAATCTTTTCCAAATATTTCTGAGTCTGGAGTGAGTGTAATTTGTGTACCATTTTTAATTTTATTTTTACCATTTAATTTTAATTTATTTATAGCCTTTCCTCTTGAGTAGTCTTGAGAAAATATTTTAGAATTTTTTGTAATTTTAATGTTTAATTTTGAACTTAAGGCATTTACAACTGATAGACCAACACCATGTAAGCCAGCTGAAGAATTGTAAATATTTTCATTAAATTTTCCGCCTGAGTGCAACGTGGTCATCACAACTTCTAGCGCTGTCTTCTTTTTTTTGGGGTGCTTATCTATAGGTATTCCCCTTCCATCGTCAGAAATAGTAATGGTGTTTTTGTTTATTAATTTAACTGATATTCCTTTTGCATAACCGGCTACAGCTTCATCAATACTGTTATCCAAAATTTCATTAGCGAGATGATGATAGGCTGCTTCATCTGTTCCACCTATATACATCCCCGGTCTTTTTCTCACTGGGGACAAGCCTTCTAATACTTCAATGTCTTTAGCAGAATAGGTTTTTGAAATTCTCATAACAAACCTTTATGTAAAATAAAAAAACTATCAATTATAAAAAAAAACCCCAGTTTGTAACTGGGGTTTTGATTGATAAGAATTATGAGTTTATTATGAACTATAATACATTTGAAACTCTATTGGGTGTGGAGTATGTTCAAAATTGTGAATTTCTTCCATTTTCAAATCTATATAAGCATCTATTTGGTCATCAGTGAAAACTCCGCCTCCTGTTAAAAATTTTCTGTCTGAATCCAATGAAATTACAGCTTCTCTAAGAGATCCGCAAACTGTTGGTACTCCTTTTAGCTCATCCTCAGATAATGCATATAAATCTTTATCAAAAGGTTTACCTGGGTCAATCTTATTTTTAATGCCGTCCAAACCTGCCATTAGCATTGAAGCAAATGTTAAGTATGGATTTCCGGCAGCGTCGGGAAAACGTACTTCAACTCTTTTGCCTTTAGGACTATTCGTGAAAGGTATTCTACAACTAGCTGATCTATTTCTAGAAGAGTAAGCCAGCAATACAGGAGCCTCAAAACCTGGAATTAATCTTTTATAACTATTAGTTGTTGAATTCGAAAAAGCATTAATTGCTTTAGCGTGCTTAATAATACCACCAATGTAATGCAAACAAGTTTTTGATAAACCAGCATATTCATCACCAGCAAAAAGTGGTTTACCATCTTTCCATATTGATTGATGTGTATGCATTCCAGATCCATTATCTCCTTTAACTGGTTTGGGCATGAAAGTTGCTGATTTTCCAAATGAATTAGCTACTTGTTGAACAGCATACTTATAAATTTGCATATTATCTGCATTAGTTACCAATGTATCGAACAATGTACCGAGTTCATGTTGAGATGGAGCTACTTCATGGTGATGCTTCTCAACTCTAACGCCCATGTCTTTCATCGCTTTTAAACACTCGGATCTTAAGTCTTGTGCGCTATCAACAGGCGGTACAGGAAAGTATCCTCCTTTGATACCTGGTCGATGACCTAAATTACCACCTTCATATTTTTTATCTGTATTGTACGGACCTTCATTACTATCTATTTCAAAACTTGTTTTATTCATTGTATTTGAAAACTTTACATCATCAAATACGAAAAACTCTGGCTCTGGACCAACATAAACTGTATCTCCAATACCAGATTTTTTTAAGTATTCTTCTGCTTGTTTGGCTGTAGACCTTGGATCTCTATCGTAATTTTTCTTAGAAATTGGATCTACTATGTCACAAAATATTACCAGCGTATTATGAGACATAAATGGGTCAGTGAAAGACCTACTTGTATCTGGCTTTAAAATCATATCTGATTCATTAATTGCCTTCCAACCGGCAATAGAAGACCCATCAAAGAAAACCCCATCATTTAACAATCCCTCATCAACAGTTGAGATATCCTGTGTCAAATGTTGAAGCTTACCTCTGGGGTCTGTAAATCTCAGATCTACGTATTCAATCTCTTTATCTTTTAACGTTTTTAAAATACTTTCTGTACTCATAATTTATGCTCCTTTTTTTTCAAATTACGTTGAGGTTATAAAAATACATTTATTTATGCAGTGTTTTTTAGTTATGCCAGATATGCATTTATGCATATATAAAAGCAAATAATTAAAGTTATCAACCTAACAATAATTGATTTAGAGACTTATGTCATTACAGTTTCTTCATAACTTACCTAAAAATACAATAAATATCAGATATGATTTTTCACAACTTAAAGATGTAAAAATTAGTTTTCAAAATAAAAAATTAAAAACTCATAGAAATACGTACTATTATTAGGAAAATGTCAAAAAAACTTAGTAAAAATTCGTTAATTGATAAAATAATCAAAAACATTATAAAAGCTTGAAAATAATAGCGGGAGTGGTGGAATGGTAGACACGCTAGTCTTAGGAACTAGTTCGGCAACGAGTGAAGGTTCAAGTCCTTTCTCCCGCACCAGAAAAGGAATTTAATGAAAGTAAGTATTACATCATCAAAGGGATTAGAGTCTAAACTTAGTGTTATTGTTACAAAAAAGGAAATTCAAAATAAAATTGATACTAAATTAGATGAAGTTAAAGATACTATAAATCTTAAAGGGTTTAGACCCGGCAAGGCACCTCGGGAATTATTAAAAAAACAATTTGGAAAGGCTCTATATGGAGAGGTGGTTGAAAAAACCTTAAACGAGTCAACATATAAAGCATTAAAAGAAAAAAATATTAAGCCCGCAGGACAACCAACAATAGCAATTAAATCTTCTGGAGAAGATAAAGATTTAGAGTTCACTATCGAAGTTGAAAAATTTCCAAAAATTGGAAAAATTTTACTTAATAAAATTCAAATTACCAAATATGAGGTTACAGCAGATAAAAAGGATTTAGAAAAGAGATTAAATCAGTTAGCCGACAGTTCAAAAAAATACAAAGATAAGAACAACACAAAATCTGCAGAGAAAGATGATCTAGTTATATTTAATTACGAAGCAACAGTAGATGGAAAAACTTTTGAAGGTAACAAAGGAGAAAAATTACAAATAGTTTTGGGAAAAGATCTGTTTATAAAAAACTTTGATAAACAGGTTATAGGTCTAAAAAAAAATGAAGAAAAAAATATTAAAGTTAAATTACCTGATAATTACCCTAAAAAAGAATTGGCTGGAAAAGAAGCTGTTTTTAAGTGTGAAATAATAAATATTCAAATTCCTGAAGAACAAAAAATAGACGATACTTTAGCAAAAAATGTGGGGGCTAAAGATTTGAAAGATTTAAAGTCAATTATAAATAAACAGATTTCTAAAGAGTATGAAAATTTAACAGGTCAATTAATTAAGAAAAAGATTTTGGATCAGCTTGATAAACAGTGCAAGTTAGATTTGCCTAAACGAATGGTTGAAGAAGAAAAGAAAACAGTGGAGCATACATTTATTAATGAAAAAATGCATGAGATAAAAGAACAGGATTTCTCTAAGATTAAATTAGATGAAAATGATAAAAAAGAAATAAATAAATTATCTGAGAGAAGAGTTAAATTAGCATTAATCCTTAGTCACATTGGTGAAGAGAATTCTATCCAAGTCTCGTCTCAAGAGCTTCAGGGCGAGCTTGAGAAACAGCTTCGTATGTACCCTGGGCAAGAAAAAATCATAAGAGAGCACTATCAAAAAAATCCATCTGAATTAGTAAAATTACGGGGACCTTTATTTGAAGAAAAGGTATTGAATTTAATCAAAAATAAAGCAAAAATTAATACGAAATCAATTACAAAGGATGATTTGCAAAAATTATTAAGTTTTAATGATCATAAAAATGTAAAGTCAAAAACAAAAACCTCAATAAAAACAAAAGCTAAAAAAAGTAGTAAAAAGTAATTAATAGTTATAAATTCATAATTGATTCGTATGAAAGATCCTTTAGATATTTACATGAACACTTTAATACCGATGGTAATAGAGCAAACACCTAGAGGCGAAAGATCTTTTGATATTTACTCTCGATTATTGAAAGAAAGAATTATTTTTCTCACTGGACCAATAAACTCTCATGTATCAAGTTTAATATCAGCCCAGTTATTATTTTTGGAGTCAGAAAACAATTCTAAAGAAATCTATTTATATATAAATTCTCCTGGTGGAGTTGTTACTGATGGATTAGCTATTTATGACACAATGCAGTTTATCAAACCTACTGTCTCAACACTCTGCATTGGTCAAGCTGCATCTATGGGTTCATTTTTATTAGCTGCTGGAGAAAAGGGATTAAGAATGACATTGCCAAATGCAAGAATAATGGTTCATCAGCCATCAGCGGGTTTCCAAGGTCAGGCCACTGATATTGAAATCCACACTAAAGAGATACTTGCAACCAAAAAAAGGTTGAATGAAATCTACTCAAAACATACCGGTCAAAGCGTAGAAATTATCAAAGATACTCTAGAGAGAGATAATTTTATGAATGCTGAAGATGCAAAAAAATTTGGCTTGGTAGACAAAGTCGTTGAAAAACGAGAAAATTAGAACTTTAAATTCAACTATTACTTGATAAAGTGACTTTGAATGAGTTATTGTATAATAAATTGATTCGTTATGACTAAAGAAAACAAAAATACACTTTACTGTTCATTTTGCGGAAAAAGCCAGCATGAAGTCAGAAAATTGATTGCTGGACCTACAGTTTTTATTTGTGATGAATGTGTAGAGTTGTGTATGGATATCATTAAAGAAGAGAGCAAAAGTCAGATTTCAAAGTCAGATGAAGGAGTTCCAACTCCAAAAGAAATTTTTTCAATTTTAAATGATTATGTAATTGGACAAAAAAAAGCAAAACAAGTTTTATCAGTTGCAGTTCATAACCATTATAAAAGATTAGAACATACAGAAAAATCAAACAATGATGTTGAGCTTGCAAAATCTAATATTTTATTAATCGGACCTACTGGATGTGGAAAAACTTTATTAGCACAAACTCTTGCGAAAATTCTTGATGTCCCATTTACTATGGCTGATGCAACAACATTAACCGAAGCAGGTTATGTAGGTGAAGATGTTGAGAACATAATATTAAAATTGTTACAAGCTGCAGATTACAACGTTGAAAAAGCACAAAGAGGAATTGTTTATATTGATGAAGTAGATAAAATTAGCAGAAAAACTGAAAACCCATCTATTACTAGAGATGTATCTGGCGAAGGTGTTCAGCAAGCATTGTTAAAAATAATGGAGGGAACTATTGCAAGTGTTCCACCACAAGGTGGAAGAAAACATCCCCAACAAGAATTTTTACAAGTGGATACAACCAATATACTTTTTATTGTTGGCGGTGCTTTTGCTGGAATTGATAAAATCATATCAGACAGAGGTAAGGGATCATCTATTGGTTTTGGAGCTAAAATAAAAGATAAAGTTGAAATTGGTGCTGGCGAATTAATGAAAGATGTCCAGCCAGAAGATTTATTGAAATTTGGATTAATTCCTGAATTTATTGGAAGATTACCTATCATTTCTTCTTTAGAAGATTTAGATGAGGAAAGTTTGGTTAAAATTCTTCAAGAACCAAAAAACTCATTATCTAAACAATATTCTAAACTTTTCGAAATTGAAGGAGTAAAACTAACCTTTACCAAAGATGCCTTGAAAGCAGTAGCTAAAAAAGCAATTGTTAGAAAGACAGGAGCTAGAGGTTTAAGATCAATAATCGAAGAGGTTTTGCTCGAGACTATGTTTGATTTGCCCTCCATTGATGGTGTTGAAGAAGTAATATTAAATAAAGAGGTAATTAATGGTAAGATTAAGCCTTTATTGATTTATTCAAAAGAGTCATCTCTTTCAGCGGGTAAAGAAAAAAAAATTGCTAATTAGTTGGTGATATATCAGTAATTGCATCTTGTTTTATATTTTTTAATGATTATGTTTTGGCTATGACTATTAATTTCAAGTCAACACCAATTTTACCATTAAGAGATATTGTAGTATTCCCGAATGTTACAACTCCACTTTTTGTGGGAAGAGAGAAATCTATTAACGCCTTGGAATCTGTAATGAATGAGACAAAAAAAATTTTACTCTTGGCTCAAAAAAACCCAGATATTGACAATCCTAAACAACAAGACCTTTATTCACATGGAACGTTGGTTGATATTTTACAACTTCTAAAGTTACCAGATGGGACTGTTAAAATTTTGGTAGAGGGCAAATCTATTTGTAAAATCAATGAATATAATAAAAATGAAAATTTTTTAGATGCTCAGATTGAGGAATGTAAGTTAACAGTTGATAGAAATAACAATTTGCTTTCTCAAGCTTTAATAAACAAATTCAATAAACTTTCAAAAACATCAAAAAAATTTAACGATGAAAATAGTGTAAATTTTAAAAATATTTTAGACCCAAATATTATTGCTAATAAAACTGTTTCAACCCTTGGTATTGAGCTGCAAGAAAAACAAAAAATACTTGAGACTCTAGATATTCAAAAAAAATTAGAAATTATTATAAGCCATTTAGATAATGAGCTTGAGCTAATGTCCGTAGAAAAAAGAATAAGAGGTAGAGTTAAAAATCAAATGGAAAAAACTCAACGCGAGTATTATTTAAACGAACAGTTAAAAGCAATTCAAAAAGAATTAGGTGAGATAGAAGAGGGAAAAGATGAATTAAAGCAAATTGAGGATGCAATAAAAAAAGCTAAAATGTCAAAAGAAGCTGAGGAAAAATGCAATTCTGAATTAAAAAAACTTAGAACTATGAGCCCCATGTCTGCAGAGTCAACTGTAGTAAGGAATTATCTTGATTGGATGACTTCAATACCATGGCACGAAAGTTCACAAGTTAGTACTGATCTAGGAAAAGCAGAAAACATATTAAATCAAGATCACTATGGTCTTGAAAAAGTAAAAGATAGGATTTTGGAATTTTTAGCAGTGCAATCAAGACTAAAAAAAATTAAAGGACCTATCCTCTGTTTAGTTGGTCCACCTGGAGTTGGAAAAACCTCCCTAGGTAAATCAATTGCAAAGGCAACAGGTCGAGAATTTGTTAGAATGTCTCTTGGTGGAGTGAGAGATGAAGCTGAGATAAGAGGACATAGAAGAACATATATCGGAAGCTTGCCTGGAAAAATAATTCAAATGATGAAAAAAGCTGGAAAGAAAAATCCATTATTTTTGCTCGATGAAATTGACAAAGTTGGAATGGATTATAGGGGTGATCCGTCGTCTGCTCTTTTAGAAGCTTTAGATCCTGAACAGAACAAGGATTTTAATGATCATTATTTGGAAGTTGATTACGATTTATCAAATGTAATGTTTGTAACCACAGCAAATACTTTAAATATCCCTGGACCTTTATTAGATAGAATGGAAGTTATAAGATTATCGGGCTACACGGAGAACGAAAAATTAGAAATAGCCAAAAAGTATCTATTACCCAAACAAATAAAAGACAACGGGTTAAAAAACAGTGAATTTCAAGTTGATGACGAAGTTATTTCAGAAATTATTAGAAGATACACTAGAGAAGCTGGTGTCAGAAACCTTGAGAGAGAGCTATCTAAATTAGCACGAAAAAGCTTAAAAGATATTGTAACGAAAAAAATTGATAAAGCTAATGTTAATCTAAAAAATTTAGATGACTATTTGGGCGTTAAAAAATTTAAATATGGCGAAATTGAAGAAGAAAATAAAATCGGAGTTGTTACAGGCTTGGCTTGGACTGAAGTAGGTGGAGAGTTATTATCCATTGAATCTGTTACAATGCCAGGAAAAGGTAAACTAGAATACACTGGAAAACTGGGTGATGTTATGAAAGAATCTATAAAAGCAGCTAAGTCCTTTATAAGATCCAAGTCTTTAGATTATGGTATCATTCCTCCGTTATTTGATAAGAAGGATATTCATGTTCACGTTCCTGAAGGAGCAACGCCAAAAGACGGACCATCTGCAGGTATAGCTATGGTCACTTCAATCGTTTCCGCAATGACCTCAATACCAGTGCTCAAAGATGTTGCTATGACTGGGGAAGTTACACTAAGAGGAAGAGTTTTACCGATAGGCGGTTTAAAAGAAAAACTTCTCGCTGCTCTTAGAGGAGGAATAAAAACTGCAATAATACCATCTGAAAATGAAAAAGATTTAAGAGATATTCCACAAAATGTTAAAGATGGAATGAAAATTATACCAGTAAACACTGTAGATGAAGTTCTTAAAATTGCTTTGAAAAGTGATTTAAAACCAGTTGAGTGGATTGATATAGCTCAAAAAAACCTTAACGAGGAAAATAAGAACCTAACAAGTTCTCACTAAAAAATTAAGTTCTGTAACACAGCTTATAAATACAAGTCTTTTAAATGAGAATAATTTTTAGAACCTCATCGCATAAACAAACAAAAAAAAAATTAAAAATTTCAGCAATCACTTGTTTAAAAAACTTAAAAAAAGTTTTTAAAAATGTAATTATAACTGTTGTTGGAGACGGTTTATCTATAAAAGAGATCTATCAATATAAAAAAATTGTAGGTGATAATAATTTTATAGAAATAGATTATAAAAATAATTCTAAATCTTTAAAATTTTGCATTGATTTAGCGCTTGATTTAAAAAAGTCTAAGAAGTTTAAAGTGATTAAGAGTGATAAAGAACAAATATATTTTGTTGAAAATGATTATATTCATTTACCAGGTGCAAAAAAAAACCTAATAGATGCTTTTAATTTAAAAGTACACTACGTTAGTCTATACGATCACCCAGATAATTATGATAACTTGAGAAAATTAATAGATTTTAGACAAGCATTAGATAATAAAGATAAAAAAGTTTTAATTGGAAAGTATAGTCACTGGGCAACAACTTTTTCAACTACTTGTACATTTGCTGTAAAAAAAGGTACACTTAAAAATGATTATCGATTTTTTGAAAAAATGTGTAAGAAAGATATACCTAGGGATCATAAAATATTTACACAACTAACTAATCGAGGAAGGATATTGGTTGTTCCTATACCGTCACTTTCAACTCATATTGAAACAAATTATCTCGCACCTCTGATTGATTGGAAAAAAAAAATTAAATATTTATAACTTTTAATTCAAATAATTTATCTTTTATTATTATTTTTTTGTAGTAATTATACATCCTGTCTTAAGGGCGGTTAGCTCAGTTGGTAGAGCATCTCGTTTACACCGTTACCCACGAAAAAAAGTTTTTTCATTGATAAGCCAATAACAGCAACGGTTTTTAGTATATCATCATTTCAATTAAATAATAGCGGGGTTATGCATGGAGTATGGTTTTTGTAAATTTTTGATATAATTAATTAATGAAAATTTTAGACTCATCTTGGGATAAAGATAATATTGAATTCAAAATATTAGCAAGCTTCAAAAGAGGTATATATGGTATTCAGGTCAATGAATCTGTTGGCGTCTGGGAAAATAAAAAACATGTTTATGAAAGTGAAAAAATAGAAAGTATTGGTATTGTAAATGAAGAAAGTGAAAAGAGTAAATCATTTACAGGTTCTGCTGTTGGAGCTGGATTAGGAGGACTAGTTTTTGGTCCCGTTGGTCTAATTGCTGGTGCTTTGGCTGGAGGAAATAAAAAAACAAAATTAATTAAATTAGGAATTAAATTTAAAGATAAAAACTGGATACTTGCAGAATATAATACTAAATCTACAGTAGATAAACTCGATTTAAACAATATTCAACAAATTAAACTTAAAGGAAAAAAAGAGGCACCTTTTTAATTTGAAAAAACTTTTAACAATCATGGTTCTGGGTTTATTGTTAAGTGGGAATGCTTATTCTGAAACTTGGATTTGCAAAAGTAAAAGGTTTGGAGAGCTTAAGTGGGAAATTGATAAAAAGTATATCTACGAAGTATTTCCCAACGATGATGCCAGAAAATACAAAATAACAAAAGACTTTAGTAAGAATAAAATAAGCATTTTTGGAGTAAGCAAAGGCGGAGCTATGTTTGATTATGATGTCTATCTGGACTTTAATAATAAGAGCATTAAGGTAAGACAATTCGATAGAGAATTTGGTATTTCAGGAGAATACTACAACACCGATTGCAAGATATTTAAATAATGCCAGGTTGGACCAAAATTGATGAAAAATTATTTATGTTTGGCATTTTAGCTAGTAGTGTTTTTATTGTTTTAGGTTTTTTGACAGGTTTCATATTTCTGAAAGTTATTGGAGGCATAATCTGTTTTGCTGTAATGTACGGTAAATATTTTAAATGAAAAATCCAGTAGCATTATATTAATGGTGAAATATGATTGATAAATTTAAAATTAAATTAGCACTTATTATTTTCGTTGTATTTATTTTTTGGTTTAGCATTCAAGCAGGTGAAATTGGGACTAATGAATTTACAGTCCTTTTTATTGGTTTTATTGTTTTTTATCTTTTACCTATTTTAATAATGGATAAATGGAGAAGAATGAAAGAGGAAAATAAATATTATAAATCTCAACTTTTAGAAAAAAATACTAAAAATTATAGGTTAAAGAAAAAAAGAAAGAAAAAAAGGTAAAATTTTTTAATGAAAGAATTAACCGCTAAGTTTGATGAAAACATTTCTTTAAAAGATTTTGATAAGGAAATAAAAAAATTGATACAAAATTTCCCATCCGAAATAAATGTACTCGTAAAAGTTATGTCCCAGACGGATTGTATTTTTGTATCGATTGTAGAAAACTTTGACAAAAATGCATTAGAGAGGATAACATGGAGCTTAGCAGGTATAGAGTTGTAGAAATCG
>NHHF01000069.1 GCA_002171155.1 Betaproteobacteria bacterium TMED156 | reverse complement strand
GGAGTTTCTTTTAATAATACACTTGCAAGATTTTGAACGTCTTCATTATAGTTATTAGCAATTAATTCTTTATTTCTATTTTCTATAGTATATAAAGCTTGTTGATTTGCAGTTGGTATAGATTCTTTTTGATAATCATTTAAAGGGTTTAATGTACCTTTGTCTTGATATTGATTATACAAAGCAACGTAATCTTTTGCGCCTTGGTCATTTAAATTGGCAGCAATAGCAGCATCATAAATTCTCTGTTCTTTTTCTTCTTTAGTAGCAGCCCTTGTGTTTACTTGAACAGTTCCACCTGGAGTAACAGTGGTAGTACCTAAGTCTACAGGAGCATCGATCCAGCCAGTACCACCACCCGGGGTTTTTTCAAAATAAACTTCATATGTTTTATTAGTTATCTCTTGCTCTGGTATGTTAGCGTTAGCATTAGCTATGTTATCTATTAAAGATCTAGCTCCAGATTCTTCACCTACATAACCTTCGTATTGAGCACGTTGAACATCTGCTTTTGTAAGTTCGCCTTTAGCAAAAGCATCTTTATATTTATTTTGATTTTTTAATCTATTATCTAGCTTAGACCATTCTTCTCTAGTAATAGGCGTGTTATCTCCAAAGCCGGTTACAATAACTTCTTCAAGATCTATAGTTTGAGAAGAAATTAATTTATCTTCAAATCTGCTAAGCCTACGTCTTGCCAATATAGCATCTCGAGATGTATCTAATTCACCGTATTTAGCTACGTCTTTTTGTAATTCCAATAAAGTATTTGCCGAGTCTGATTCCGTATTCTCGGGTGCTTGCCCGGTTTTCGGTGTTGCAGTTGCACCCTTTGCCACAGCACCGTTTGTCTTTCCCTCAGTTGGGGTTGTTTGTATTTCGTCTGTAACTTCTACAGTTTCAAGACCAAATTCGTTTACATATTCATCAACAGAAAGATTAGAACTTTCAGCAGCTGAAGTAACTTCTTCTAATGAATATTCAGTTCCATTTAATTTAAACATAATATATTATTTTTTTACTGGTAGTGGTGGTCTTTTACCTGTTACAACTTGTTTTAATAAATCTTTTATAGTATCAGCATCCGTATCTTGTGTTATTTGAACAACACGATTTTTACCAGATAAGCCTGATTCAACTTTTATAACTGTTATTTTACCTTCATCATCTGTAACAGCCATGCTAGTTTCAAAACCTTTATTTCTTAGCAGTTCGTTAGTTGCTTTCAAATTTATTTTAGGTTTAACACCAGCAATAGCAAATTTATCTCTAATAGGATCTGATATTGTAGGTATTTTTAATTCATCTATTACTTGTACGTTAATCTTTTCTTGACCAGCTTTTTCAGCATCGTTTTTTTCTGCAGCTGTGAGTTTTATAACACCATCGTATTCATCTTCGTCAAATACAAATTCTTTTGGTGAAGGAACTAATCCGCGCACATAAGCAAGCGTGCTGTCTTGAAATTTAGTTTGATCACCCACGCTAAATGGACTACCGTTTTCGTTAGCTGCATCAGCATCTGGGATCATCTCATAATTAAACACGTTATTACTTATAGCGTTAGTTCTACTAATATCTGAATTTGTTGTAAATGGTGTAACTAAATTATCTGTAACAGATTTTTGATATCTATCAACAAGAGCTTTTTCGTTATAATTATACTGAACATACACCTTACCTGCTTTTCTTGTTATTTTCTTTGGACTTGAAGTATCGTAAAAATTAATATCATTAACTTGCCCGTTTTTACCAACTAAGTTTACCCCGTTTGGATTTTCATCTGTCTTAGCCCCGAGTAATTGAACACCTGTTGTTTTAATATCTGGTATTTTACCTGGATCGGATTGTAAAAAAATTAAAGGATCTACAACTATACCTTGGAACTCTTCGTCTTCTGTAAATAAACTTTTATTTTCTTGTATTTCTTTACTGTTAAGACGCATAGACAAGGTTTTTTCATCGCTATTTTTATCCCATATTAAACTTGAAGAACTATCAGCTGAAGAACCTTGATAAGCCGACATACCAAACCAGTATTGGTTGTTTTGTTTTCCAGCACCAGACAGAGCTATACCACCTGGCATTCCGTTGTTTGATGATAAAGAATCTTCACTGTAAGTTTTAAGAGCGTCTGGAGTTTCTTTAATAACTTGCGTCAACTTGCCAAAAGCTAAATTAGTTTTAAATATATTATTTTCAGTTATCTTAACTTTTTCTGAATCATTATTTCTTTTGTACATAGCAAGTGCAGTTTCTTGCTCTTCTAAATAATCTATCATTTCAGTACCTACTCTAGCAAACTCTTCGTTTTGAGCTAAGCCATGTTCACCTAATGATTTAGAATACTGTTCTCTTCTGGTAGTTGCATTTTTATTTATACCATTTAACATTTTTTTTATAGCCGCGTTCTCTGCGTTAACAGCAGCATTTTGTTTTTCTATAAACTTAGCAGTTATGTCACCTACATTAGATATAGTCTGAGCTATGATAGCACCAGTTTTAGTATCTACAGGAGTCACAGGATTTTCATAAGCTCCAGAGCGGGTATAATTTCTTGAAAATTTTGGTAGTGCCATATTTTTTATTAAACTATATTATAGGTTTTGTAACTTTAAATTTTTTTGCTAATTGTGAATCTGTATATTTTGGAGGTGGACTTAAACTAGAAGTTGCCTTTACTCCACCGGTCTTGAGGCTGCAGCAGCCCCTATATTACCAACAGCGCTTATACCCGCGCTTATGGCAGCTGCACCATCAGATCTAGCTTGCATTTCAGCTTGTTGTTGTCCGGTTATTTGAGCTTGTAGTCTATTTAACTGCTCTGTTTCTCTGCGTTCTGTCTCGCCGTAAACAAATTCTTTACCTAATACATCTGTTTCTTGCATTCTAGCAGCTTCACCCATTAAAGAGCCTTGAACTCGCTGCGCTTCTGCTAGTTTCTGTTGTTGTAAAAATTGCTCGCCTCGCGCTGCTAGTTTTTGGTTATCTGCTTCTTGCTGTTCTATACTTGCAGAAACCCCTCTTTTACTTTGTAGTGCAGCTTGGGCTAAAGCAGTTGCACCTCCAGCACTAGCACCAGTAGCCATAAGAGTATCAAGAGTATTTGCTAAAGCTATATCCGCTTCTTCAGCTTGGAATTCAGCTGCTTGTGTAGCAACACCTATGTTAGCATAAGCGTTAGACAACAAACCAGTGTTGTCTACAATCATATCAGCTAAACTAGTTACATCAGCATAAGGATTTATTACATCTTGTCTAGACGCTTCAGCTGCGTTAAATTCTCGCTGCAAAGCTCTTTTTTCTTCAGCTGCTCTTCTCTCTGCTTTTTTTGCTCTACTCGCGCCAAAAATAGAACCACCTATACTTACCGCGGCGCCAATGCCTGCTGCTATAAATGTCATAATTATTTAGTTTTTTCTTTAAATTTTTCTATATCAAAAGATACTATTTCTTTTTCTAATTTTTCTATATCTTTAGTGTTTGAAGGATTCTTATGCACATTTACAAATACAGAATCTTCTAAAGCATATATAAATCTTTTTGAACCAGGTTGCGATACTGTATAACAAGGTGCTATATGTTCTACTTTTTCACCATTGTTATTTATTAAAACTCTTCCTTTCATTAAAAACCAAGCATGTAAATGATTATGTATAGCACCAACAACCACCTGTCCTTGCTTCATTTCCATTTGCCTAATATATATTTGATCTGCAAATAAATGTTTAATAGGTATCTCTGGTATATGAGCAATGCTTTTTCCGTCACCAACTCCAAGATCACTATTTATAATCATATCTTGTATTTTATTTACAGATACATCTAAGTTTTTTAATTTCATTTTATTTAATAACTTGATTCTACATAATTAGAAGATACTGCAAATAATTCTTTTTTACCAGTAGGGTTTGTGGTAGCATCAGTAGATAATTGCACTGTTGCTAAATATCCTTTTATTCCAGAAACACTACTACCATATATAATTTCTTGAGGTTGAGGTTGACTGTTGTTTCTTATAGCAGACACATACTTGTTTTCTTTTCTATCAAAACCGTATCGTTGTATAAAGCTACCACCCGATATTGTTAAAGAATTCCAAGCTGCGTCCGTTGGTGTAACTATAGTAGAACCATTAACAACGTATTGACCTTCTTCATAACTAGCTATTGGTAATGCAGAGTCTGCAAATGCTGTAGGAGTACCTGAAACTGTGTCAAATTCAGTAGCATCTGATACAATGCTGTTAATTTTCCAACCGTTAGTACCTTCATAATTAATAGTACTAAAGTTTTTAGACATTGAAACTTTAGGGTTGAATATTAAAGTTACTGTTGCGGCTTGTGAAATACCATAAAATTTATTATAATCACCAAGATAATGTTGGTATATTTTATTACCATTAGTAGTGTAAAAATTATTTTTTAAACTAAATATTTGACTAGGTTTGTAATTGTAAAAACTAATCCAACCTTTTGGTCTCTCATCAAACGCTAATGTTTTATAGTCAGTATTAGAAGTAGGTGTTGCTTGCCAAGGTTGAAAAGAAGTTACATAGCTTTTAGCGTGTATATCCCATCCACCTTTAATAACGCCAATTTGTCCAGAACCACTGTCTAAATTATTTAATTCATCTCTAAAAAAATCACGCATGCCGTAAGAAGATATTTCTGTAATACCATCATTTGATAATCTAAGTACAGCGTTTCGTTTTCTGTCTGTAAAATATTTTCTATAACCATACACAGCAAAACTTCCTGGGTCTTCGCTAATTCCGTATTTACCTAGATAAGGTACTATTTGACCTATAACCATAGATCCTGATGTTGTTATAGCAGAACCTTCAGCAGAGTAAATAGCATCTTTATCTATTAAAGCTTTGCTTACTTTATCTTCTTGGAATATAGTTAAATTTGTATTTTCAGCATATAATTTTTGTATAGATCCATTTTGCGGATCTAAACTTCTAGTTATTTCTTCACCAGCTGGAAACTGATTTGTATTATTAACACTAGTTCTAGAGTTAAATATACCAGAATATATAAGTGAATTAAATCTTATAGAGCCTGTGTTTGTTTCAGACACAAGATAAGCTCTTGGCCCAAAACCCACAGACACACCATTAAATCTACCTTTAATTCTAGACTCTTCTATTATCCAGTTTCTAGCAGTTGTAGTGGTTACTGGTTTATACGCTGGCACGTTATTACTGTTAGCATCAACAGTCTTTCTTAGTAAGAAGGAATTAAAATATTTAACTTCTATTGTAGCAGACATATATATATATTCACCTATTTATTTTTTTATTTAAGTTGATTGTGGTAATCTCCAAAGTTGAAAGTGCGCGCCTCGTTCTTGTTGTTCTAAAGCTATTTCATTTTGAACATAAGTATTAAAACTAGTTGGATTAGCAAAAGCCATAGTTGCCGTGTTTTCACCACCACCAGTTCTAATAATTTGAGTACAGTTCATAAGAGTATTTAAATACCCATGATTTCCTCCCGTTGAATTTGTAGTCATTGTTAAGCCATTACGCCCATCAGATTCATAATCTATTTTTATAGGACCATTAAATCTTAATTTAGCACTTGTATTACCATTAATACTTAATCTACCTGTTTGACCAGCTGCTAGGCTACCTGGAATTACCTGTTGAGGAATCCAACCACTTCCTTGTGTTACAGAAGTACAAGCCGTAACAACATTTCCGCTAACTGTTACATTAAAAAAAGCGTTTCCAGGGTCACCACCAAAGTTAGACATATTTATTATACCTGCATTGTAGCTAGTATAAGGATCTGGAAGTAATTCTACATTTGTATAAGTTCCGTTTGTAATACCAGAACCTGTTTGATCAATAACCCAAGGGCTAGTACTGCCGGGACTCATTATATTTTCATCTCCAAAATAGTCAGGGTTATAATAAAGAGTTCGTAAAAGATCATTATTTAAATTACTATAGTGATCATCTGGAAATATTATTCCAGCATAAATTAAAACAGGTTGATAATTACTAGTTACTATTGTTCTTACGTCTTGAGCGCTAATTTCTTTTGCTGTATTATCTGCTAATAAAGCTTCTAACTGTGTTTTATAATTAATACTTGTTATTGATGTTGCCATTTTTTTTAATTTTTATATATCAAACGCTGTTGAGAAAGCATCTGTAAATGCTCCTGGTTCTGTTAATAAGTTTACTGTTGTTGTCACTGTAGCACCACCCGCGTCTGTTAATGTTATAACTACATCTAAATTACTCCAAAAACCTCCTGTTAATCTGCCAAAAACTCCAGTAGTTTTATCTATACTTAAGGTTACAATGTCTGAAGTGCCTCCACCTCTAATTATTTGAAGTGTAGCTGCGTTGCTACCAGACGGGTTATTGTTAACTACTATAGTGTAACCTGCGTTTATTATAGCAGCCTGCGTCACACTAAAGCCCCATGTTAAATCCAATGTGTTTTTAGCCGTATTAAAACTACCATTTTTACCTGTAAAAGTTACAAATGGATTAGGCATTGTAGAATATTGAGGCGAAGGTAAATTATAAGCGTCAATAATAGGATCAACATTACTTAAAGCAGCATTAATTTGTAAACTAGCAAATGGTGCTTTAAATGTTATTGCAACGTCATTAGCAACAGTTGTTGGGTTAACTAAATTAAACGTAGCTGTTGCATCGCCACCACCACCTCCTGCTGTTACAGTGTCAATAACACCTAAAAGAGTAGCTCCATTAAACACTTGCATTCCTGTGAAAATACCGTTGCCAGCACTGCCATCTACTAAATTGTCTACAATTATAGTTGTAGAATTGCTAACAGCGCCATTAACGTCTGCCGTAGCATTATCATCTTTGTTTCTAACTTTCATGTTAAACGTATACGCCTCTATTGTTGAAGCGTTAGGTCCAAAATAAAAACCATTGTTAGGTGATCCTAAAGCATTTATTTTAATTCTATAACGATCATCACCTTGTGTTTGGTCTAATTCTAAAGTAAATTCGCTAGTTCTGGTATTTCCACCACCATCAACAACTGTAAAATTTGTTATTTCAGAATTATCAATTTGTTGAGAGGCTTGATTTATAGGTTTAAAATTAGTTGTTACATAACGTGAATCTGCGGCGCCAGTCGATGTGCCCGTGCCAGCCGGGTCTTGGTTTTCTTTTTGTAAATAAGCTAAAGACGTAAAACCTATAGGCGTATTACCACCTCCAACTGCTATTGCTGCATTTAGCTCAGATATAACACCATTTGTAGATGTTTCGTAATATATATCTATATTAGATTCAAAAGGATTAGTTTCAAAAACAGTTAAATTAAAATTAAAATCAGTGGCATACGCGCTACCAATAGATACAGGTGTAGCAAGTTTTGCTAAAAATGGATTTGTATCTACTTGAAAAATAGCATTGTCCGCTGATGTTCCTGTAACTCCACCCATGTCTGTAAATGTAGATAAAGTAGTAACAGTGTTGTTTGTATTACCAGGAAAACCTTGTACATTGTAATAATTAGGAGACGTGCCCGTGGTGTTTACAACATTATATAATAGCGTATCACTTCTAAATTGATTTTGATTACCACTAACATCAAGAAGCTCTTTAGGAACTTTATTTAAACTATCTGATATTAAAGTTGTAAACGCAAATCCAGAATTAGGCGCTATAGAGTTAAAAGATCCATTAATAATACCAGGGGTATATACATTATAATACTCTTGTTGCGTTTGTTTTACAACAACTTTATATGTATACCAACCCAAAGGGTTATAAGAAGCATTACCTATTGTACTATTATATAAACCAGGTTGTCCTGTAGGAACAGGATTTCCATACTGCAAAGGGCTGTACGTGCTTAATATTTGTTCGTTAAATTGAATTTTTATAGAATTACCTACGTCACTTAACACATCGCCAACGGTGTTGTTGTTTCTATATGGAAAATAAAACGTTGATGCTCCAAAAACATTTGTAAAATTATTAGAAGCCGTATCACTACCTACATTAGATAATATAACGTCAGACTGTCTTCCGTATCTATCCATAAGCACAATGCCTACTTGGTAATTTCTATTTCTTTTAAGTGTACTTTCTGGGTATTCTTTATCAATACCAGTATATAAAGTTCCAGATTCTATTTTTTCGCTTGCAGCTACTTGATAATTTAAATGATTTGGCGCGGTATATTTATTTACATAGTTTCCATATATAACTCTATTACCAGAAACTTCTTGCGACAATGCTTTAACTGGTGTTTGGTCGTAAACTCTATTAGCTTCAGAAGAAGGTAATGTTAATATAGGTTTTCTTGATTGATATCTATATTTGTAAAAAGTATCTGTTGAATGGTTTGTAGTTATATCGTCTAAAGATATAGTGTCTAGTACATATAAAGCAATACTATCAGATTCTTGATATATAATATCTATTTCTGTAATTTTAAAATTAGAATTTAAATTAGCTCCAGTAACAGAGTCTGGAAAATTT
>NHHF01000074.1 GCA_002171155.1 Betaproteobacteria bacterium TMED156 | reverse complement strand
AATTAATTTTTCTTTTTTAAGGTTGACTAGATCCTCTTTGGTCTTCCAATCTCTTGTATGTTGCCTTGTGTTTTCAGCTTGTTGAACTTGTCTTTTTAGTTCTTTGTGCTGTTGTTTTATGTCTTTCATTGTTACCATTTTTCCTCCTTGCCTTTTAAAACATCGAGAACTTTACGTGATCCAATTTTTTCTAATTTCTTGTTCACTTTCGCAATCTCTTTGTCTATTAAAGCCTGTGTTTTTAGTAAACTTAATTTTTGACCTAGCAATGACATTTCTTCTGAGTGTGTTTCTATTTTGCTTTTCATGTTTTCAGTATCACTGGATACGGTTTTACTTTTTTAGTTTTTGGTTTTATTGTTTTCTTTTTTAATAAATCTTTTGCTTTAGGAGCCAGTTTGTTTAATCTAAAAGATAGCATTTTTCTTGATCCACTAGATGTAACAACAACTGGTTGTCCATTTTCATCTTTTTTAATATCTGTGATTTTAGTTGCAACGTTTCTAAAACGACCAACTTCAATAGTGTCACCAACATTTATTTTTAGTGTCAATGACCTCATACTGGCTTGTCCTTTTTGTACTGATTCCAATCTGTGTAATTGTTTGGCACTTTGATTGTTTCTATAGTGGTTGACCACACGCCTGAATTTGTTGCTTCAAAATCTTCATCATCTAATTTTATATTAATTGTGCCTTTTATCTTATCAATGTTAGGAACAACAATTGCATAAGTTAAACTGAATCTAGCATTTGAAAGAAAACTTTTAAGTTCTTGTGGCACTGTTACAGGATCAACGTCAACAGTTACATGGAATTTTGCATTTAAGCATTCTTTGATTAAATGTATCATTGGTGCTGTCCACTTGTCCTTCCAATTTTTGAAAGAATGATTTGCACCAAAATAAATTTGTTCAACATCGCCGTGTTTTAAGACTTTGTTGATAAAGTGTACTGGTTCTTCTTTTGGAACACCAACTACAAAATATGTCAACATACCATGACATGGTGTTCTTTCTACTTCTATACCAACAAAGTCTGTAACATTCTCTTTGATCTCTTTATTATCGTATTCTCGCTTCATTGTACAATAATAACACACATACAGATTTTGTCAATCTATATGTCGCCTTCTTTTCGGTTTTCGCTTTTGGCCACATCAAATTCACCGGATGGATATCTGGCCAACAATTTTTCTTTATTTTTATTAATTACTTCATTTGGTTCAATACCCAATGCCATGCAACCTTGTGTCCAATACCACATCACATCACCAAGTTCTTTAATCATATGAGTCTTAGTCTCATCTGTTAATGGTTTTCCTTGGAATACTAGTTTTTTAACAATTTCTGTAAACTCTCCTGATTCAGCTGAAAGGCCAAGTGCCGCTGTTAATAATCTTGGAACATCCCCATTTCCTAAATCATCTAATCTTTGCCTAAATGCAGTTGAATCTTTAGACTCACTACTAGTAACCTTATCCACGAATTGTGAATATTCTTTTAAATCAATCTCTGACATCGTGTTTCTCCATTTGCTCTTCTACTTCATCTACAAGATCTTTTATATCTTGGTGCCACAATATTCTATCTTGTGGTATTGCTTGAATTAATTTTTTTACTGTTTTTTTTAATTGGTTGTATTTGTATTTCATGTTAGCGGCATCATTACGATATTCATTAGCCATGTATTCTGCTGTCCATCTAGCACCCTGGTCTGGTGGATAGTTATCACTCATTATACTGTTTCTAACACTTTCTCTAGTTGTTCTAACTTTTCATCATTTGGATCACCTAGTTCTTCATCTCCCATTGAACTTTGTGTTTCTACATCAAATAAATTACTAAAGTTATTACCAGATTGTCCAGTCCACCTTACACCTCTAATATCATGTAAGAATGCTTGGTTATCTTCTAACATCTGCATAGGCGTTTCTGATTTAAAGAAATCTTCAACAAAGGTATTAAAATACAATACGTTTCTCGGACACCAATCACTGAATTCAACTGATGTTTCTTTTTGTTTTGCTTTACGCCAATGTCTATAATCTGGCTTATGTATAGATGATTCAATATCAGTAATTTGATTTGCTTTCTGTACAATCTTAATGTGCTGATTAACATTATGACCCATCATTAATGCATAAGCAAATGAATCCCAAGATGTTTTTCCTTCTTTACCTACTTTGTTCAAATCACCAGGTCCATACCAACATATATCACCGATAGTAAGTCTTTTACCAATCTCCGACTCCCATGGAAACGGAATAGTAGAAAGTTTTAATGCTTTACTATCAGTTGCTTTGTCCATAATATATGACCATCGCTTGTTAGTGTGAACCGGTGAAGTGTACACCAAACCATGTGCTGTTGCCACAAATGCACTAGCACTATCATACGATACTGTAAGGTTTGGATTTACATGCTCTCTTAATTGTCTTTGAATTGATGTTAAGAAACAAGCCCAGTCTAGTTTACTGGTACCAAGAAAGTGTATCCAGTCTCGATTATCGAGCAACTTAGAATCTCGCAATATGATTAAGCGTCGGAGAGCCATAGTCATATCACACATGTTGTTTCCTCCAAATGCCCAACCTTCAAATGGAAAATGCTTTACAGCATCATACCATACATCTCCAGTTGGAATATCAAAGCCTTGGAGCACGTTTAAGAACTTGGTTTGACCAAGCCTATTCTTTAAAAAATATTCATTGTTATGTACTGTACCTGCAATACAATCACCATACGATTTTAATCCTGTCTTGGGGCTGTGTGTGGCATCACTGGCCCAACTAGGAATATCNAACACCATTGACCAATCTGCTGTAAGTTCTAACCAATGCAGAATCTTATCACGCATTGTGTTTGCAGATTGACCTTTAAAATTTTGCCAATCAAATTTCAACACACCTTTACCAATTTGATATCCACCACTGTCACCTACGATGATAGTATCTTCTTTATTTCTTGTGTGAAACATTGATTCATTCACAATAGACTTTTCAACATCTAAATGAGCATGACCGGCTGAGTACAAACCGTATTTGTAATTGAAATAACCTTTTTCTTTGTTAAGAAAGTTTAGTCCTTCAATACCATTTTCAAATCCTTTTGGGATTCTGTCATCTGGCACAAACTGTTTGTCAGTTCCGCCTGTTTGTTGTTGCTTACTTACGTAAGTTTGATAAAAACCACTGACTGCTGGTAAAAACACAGCATAGTCTTTGTGGCTGGCTGTTAGATCTTCTCCATATGGCTTTGACACTATTGGCTCCTAGCAGGAAGTATATAATCATAAGTTGCTGTACCAGAATCAATTGATATCTGCATAGCACCTTGATCACTAAATGACATACTTGCTTGTGAAGTATCACTTAATTTCAAAATACTCAATACCTGTGCTAATGGCCAAGCCCAACCTTTAGTTAGTTTGCCTTGCACGTTTTGAGCAAATGGAATTTCAACTCTGTCATTTGCGCCGTCTCCAATATAAAACTTTAATGTGTCATTATCTGTTTTTGCAACAAATGTTGGCTCAAAGCCACCCATGATACCATTAAAGTATGTCAAGTCTTTAATATTTTGTTGTGTTGGCTGTACTGTAATATCCCATTCAACACCTTTAAACTTGATTGTTTTCAATTGTTCTTCAATTAAAGAACTAACCATGAATCTATAGTTTGCAGTATAACCACCAGGTGATGTAAATTTAAGCTCTTCTGCTGTTTCTACACCATCTCTTGTGTTTGTCATAACTTCGATGTTTGCACCATCTTTGCCATATGCTTCATAGTTTAAGTAACCTGATAATACACCAAGTCTACCCATTCCAATTAATCCAGGAACGTTATCTAATTTATTTTTTAGCTTACCTTTTAGAACCACTGTTCTATCATCGTCCATTGCCTCAACACTTGTACCTTCATCTGTGCTTTCAAGTTTTACTGCTTGAATAAATCCCAGAGAATGCGTGTGCTTTACAATATCTAGTAATACATCTCTTAACATTTTGTTATCCTCCGACGTTTGTTATTTTTATTAATATAACATTTATTTAGGCTGGTTGTCAATAGTTTTTTATCTATGTCTACCATGAATTATCATATGATACCTAATTTCATTACTCATATTTCTAACCATGTGATTTAGGCCAATTCTTATCTTATATGATGACTGTGGTGTCCATGGAACTTGTCCAAGATATTCATATTTTTTTGTCCAGAAATGCATTTCACATCCATTTGGATTGTTAATCGCCATGTTTAATGCCCAAGTATCTTCATTAGGATTATCATTATGTATTCCTATATACCCACCTGGTGCCAGTTTCATAATTCTAACTCTATGATAAATTCTGTGAAAATGTTCTTGATTTTCTTCAAAATATTTTACAATGCTTGGTATATACTCTCTGGCCTTATCAGTAAATTTATATGGCGTTTCATCATCACTTGTATACCCATAATGATCATAGTGTAATGTTTTGTTCCAATCAATGCCATGCACAACAAAACTACTCCATCCAGGATGTCCGCCACCTCTGTGATCAGTAAATAATTTGTTTTCTTCTAATAAGTTTATCTCATTTAAAAATTGTTCAGTATCGAATTCTGGAAATGTCTTTTGAGAATAAAACTTTTTACCTGTGACTTTCTTAGAACCAGGTCCAGTCGACTGTGGTCCATATGGTGTCGCCCCTATCCATTGTACTAACCTATTGGCTGATATCAAATCATTTAAATAACTTTCAAAGTTTGTTTCTGTAAACCAATTACCCCTGTAATTAAAAACATTACTCAACCATAACATTGGGCGTTGCTTGTCTTTAATAAAATCTTCAATCGGTTTTGACTTCATTATTGAGTCACACTTATATTCATACGTATAGTTTTTTATCTCATTCCATTTAGAGTTTAATTCTATTTTTTGTTGCTTCCATATTTTATTTGATTGTTCTACGTAATCTTCATCGCCGATAAACAACGGGCCTTGAGAAGTTCTGTTATAAACTTCAGCAAACTGCTCCACAATATCTTTCCACGTTTGATCTATATCTGGATTGTAATTTTGTAAAAACCATTTCTGAAACTTTAAAGCTGTCTCATTTATATCAATAAGAAATACTTTAGTGTTTTTATCAAAGTGATATTTTGAAAGATACAACCAAGGTAAAAATCCTGAGGCAACCCCAACAAAGCTATCATACTTTGTTCTTGGTAGCTCTTTAGAAATTAATTCATTATTGTAACCAAAAAATGTATCTTGCGTATGAGATTTTAGAGCTTTAAAAAATCTATAATGCCCATCAACTATATTTTTTTTGTCGTTGTCTTCTTCTATATCTTTCATATTAGATTCAGAATATTTTATAAACTCATCTGTTCGATCATTGTGATATGAATATAATTTACTAGCTCTTAAAGTATCATTTAAATTATAAATGGTCCAGTCTTTTTTCATAGCATATTGTATTAAGTCTTCACAGAAACCAAAATTGTTACGTTCTTTTTTCATTACTATCTTATCGTTTGAAAAAGTATCTTTGTATATTTTCAATGGAGTATAATCGTCATGTACCGATTCAGTCGATCTAGCAATTTTTATCCAATCATTTGTGTGATAACGTATAGTGTTGTTAAAAACAAAATTGTCATTTTTTATATTATCAATTGCTTGTTTTGATAACATTAACATTTGCTCGTGCATTGTAAATAAATTTTGATATTGATCTCTGCCTGCTTTTTGTTCCCACAGACCAGTATGCATGATATGACCAGACACATTTGCTTCGGGATAGTTCATGACTTGCTTGTAAATTCCATGTGCTAATTTTTGAGGTCTAACCATTATACAACCTAACGGCATCAATATCATATGAGTGTAATCTATGTCTTTTAACTTTTTAACAATATCATTTAAATCTTTTACGATAATCATTTCGTCTATGGAAATTATTTTAGCTTTCGGAACAAAATTTTTATCATTTTGTCTCTTTATCCAATTAATTCTTTCTGCTAAATGATCATCTGCATACCAGGTATTGTCAAACTGACCCATAGATAAGTGAGTTGCGTTGTAAAGTTTTTTATAAAGTGATTTAGGAATTTCAGCATATCGATCTTGATTGTCCCAGAACACTTTTACTACTTTAATTTCTTTTAAATCTAACTTTTCAAATTTTTCAATTGTCATTAGCTTCTTCCATGTACTATTAAATGATATCTTGGTTCATTGCTTAAATTCCTAACCATATGTGGCCAGTGTATTCTAAGTGTGTATGCATCATTGGGCTTCCATTCCATAGGACCTACATATTGAAAGTCTTGATTCCAAAAATGCATTTCACAACCATCTGGATTGTTGATACACATATTTAATGATGATGGTCTTCCTTTGTCTTCATCCCATGGCTTTT
Source organism: Betaproteobacteria bacterium TMED156 (assembly GCA_002171155.1). The sequence goes on along the minus strand of NHHF01000074.1, from coordinate 5,846 downwards.
TGTTTTTTCTAGGATCATCGTCATGCATTGAAATATATCCTTTTGGTGCTAATTTCATAATTCTAACTCTATGATAATTTTCATGTCCGTGTATCTTGTTTTCTTCAAAATACTTAACCAACGTTGGTGTATATTTTTTAGCCATGTCAGTGTACCTATAAGACGTTTCTTCATCACTTTTAAAACCATAAAATTTATATGCTAAAATTTTATCTGATTCACCATTGGCTCCATGTATTGCAAAACTGCTCCAACCAGGATTATTTTCACCATACTGTGGAGTTCTAAGTGGAGTAAATAAATTGTTTTCTTCCAATGCTTGTATTTCCTGTAGTACTTTTTCACAATCTAACTTTGGCACGTCAATAGGAATATAAAAACTTTCTTGTTGATCAAGAATAGATGAGTTTGGTCCAAAAGATTTCTTACCATAAGGAGTATTGATTTCCCAAGTCAGCTTTTGATTTGATGCAATCATGCTATTTAAAAAATCAATGAAAGAAACTTGCTCAGTTTCAACTCCACTGCCAATACAAATCATTGGCTTTTGAGCATCTTTAATATAATTAAAATCTAATAAACTGCTATCATTAATACTTTTGTTAATAAACGTATATGAAAATTTTACTATGCTATCCCATTTTTTATCTAACAACTCTAAATTATCATTCCAAATTTTATTACACATTTCAATATTGGCATCGTTGCTTACTGCTAGATCTTTGTTTTCTTCTTTAAATTTAGTGACAATATCTTTCCAAGTTAAGTTTTTATTAGGCTTATATTTTTTTAAAAACCATTTTTGAAAATCTAATGCCGTTTGATTACTATTCACTAATAAAATTTTTGTGCTTTCTGCAAAATTATAATTTGCCAAATATAACCAAGGAAAATAACTTACTGCATCACTAATAAAATAATCATAGTTAGTGTTTTCTAAATTGGAGTCGAAGCTATCATTAGTGTATGCTTCAAGATTTATCTTTTTTTCAATTTTCCAGTTAACAGATGACATGTTTAAGCCTCATGTATTATGTGCTGTGCAATTGGTATGGAGTTTTTTGTACATTGATTTATACATTGTGACATACATCCACTTTGCAATTCGTGTTTTTCATTCCAACTGCTTGTTAATTCTTCCGCATACCAATTGTTAGACATTATGCTATCAAAACTATTGTGTTTTAGATTATTGAAATGTTCTCCGTATTTTTTATACAGTTTAATTACAGTTTCTGCATATTGATACTTGTTCCTAAACTCAGGATTAGCTAAAAAACAACATGGCCAAACTCTACTTTTATGATCGATGAATAATGCTTTTTCATTTGAAAAAAAGCAATCTATATTGTGTACTGCTGACCAATCAAACTCTCTTAAGTTATAATATTTTTCAGCCCTGTCAGATTCAAGTGAATCAATTAGATCATCGGTAACCATTACATCTTTAAATTTATTAATTGTTCTATCTCTACTTCTAAATTTGTCAATCCATTCTTTACTTCTGCTTGATGCATGACTTCTATCTATGCGAACATTAAAATGATCAAAACCCATTTCTCTTGATAAATTTTTACATTGTTCTACTTCATGTTCATTCCAAGGAAAAGTTAACATTTGCCAAACAGCTGGAGCACCTGTGCTTATATATGCTTTTGCATTTTCAATTATTTTGTTATAATTCTTTAAACCTCTATATGTATAAACACTGTCTGCTAAACCATCTATGCTATATCTGACCTTGCTAGATGATCTTACTGAATCACCTTGTTGAAATTTTAATATTTTTTCTCCTAGCTTCTTATGAAAAGCTATATCTTTTACTGCTCCGTTAGTATGTATTTCAATTTTCATAGATGGGCTGAAATGATAGATCACATCTAGTATCTCAAAAAACTTCGGGTGTGCTAATGGTTCATCTATGTTTCCGCAGAATTCAATTTGTTGAATATGTTTTCCTGTTTCGCTTAATAAAATGTTTTTAAAAGCATCTGGTTCAACAAAGAAATGTCCTTCATGCTCTATTCTTTGAAGTGCATCATTGCTTGTTCTTACACAGCCAAGGCACTCTGCATTACAAAAATTTCCAATTTCGACTTGTAATTTACGGGGCTGATCTACGTAATTCATTTTTTTGATATACCTTTACTATACAATATTTATACGTTATCGTTTGTGTATTTTACAGCAATTTTTATATCAATCCATTCAGTTGGTTTCAGTGTTGGGTGCCATCCTAGCTTTTTTAGTTCAGAATTATCTGCCGTATTGTCATCTGCTTCTGCGTCTTGTCCTTCTTGGATAGGTACATCATATCCTGCATGTTTTACTATATCACTAACTTTGTAACCTAGGCCAGTTCCTACTTCATATGTTGTATTTTTGTTTGCAGTTCCATTTTCAACAAATATCATTATTGCTGAAACAACATCTTTTACATAAATTAAATCTCTTACATGTTCTGTAGCAAACTTAACAGTACCATTTGCTATTCTCGACATTAACATTGTATCTCTTGCACCATCGCCAAAGACAGTTGTAAATCTTAATCCAATCTGTCCAGGGTGTGCAATTGCCTCCATAGCTTTTTTACTTGTACCATATGGAGATTTCCACCATGCATGTACACAAGATGATGAAGCATATACAACAGGAATATCATTTTTATGACATAAGTCAAAAATCTTCTTACTGTATTCTACATTTGTTTTCCAGTATAGTTCTGGTTCCTTTAAACTACGTCTTACGTCTGCTATTGCGGCCAAATGTACAACAAAATCAATATCAGCTGGCACTGTAGAAGAAGAAAAGTCTTTAATGTCTTTACCATGAGCTCTATCCCATTCAATAACTTCATGATTAAGCTCTTTCAAACTTCTTGTTAAATGTTTTCCGATAAAGCCTGTGCTACCTGTTACAATTATTTTCATACTGTTTCAAATAAATTTTCAAATACTGTTGACGTTTTTGTTGATTCTAGATCCCAACCTAATTCACTCATCAAGTTACTTACTTTTTGATCAATAATAGATTGTTCCATTCCTTCATGATCAAAAGGCAATTCCTTGAACCATCTTGGAATATTTAATTCATCAATTGGATATGCTATAGAAGTAAAGTTCATTGGATTTGATTTTAATTTACACACAATAACTTTTTGTCCATCCATAATTGGCAATGAATACAAGTCTTTGTATGCACTACGCATTGAATTCCAATTGATACTTGCTCTTACATGTCCAGGCATAACTGGTTTTTTAATTTTGCCATTTGCACCTCCGTTTGCCATTCGTGATGTAGCACGTTTATATTTTTCAATGTCTTGTACATACTTGGTTAAATTATTAACACGTTTAGGAGTGCCTTTTTCCCAACCTGGTCTGTCTGCAAATTTACGTTTAAAATCTTGTATAGCTGTAAGTATTTCTTTTTTATCAATACCTGTTAAGATTTGTATTAATATATCTGATAAAAAGTTTTGTACAAAATCTGGCGTGTCTGATCTTTTCAAATCAAGACCCATTGCTTTTAGCTTACCTGGCTTGTCAACATCTTGTCTATTGCCTTCCAAATCATATATCAATGCCGCATATCTTTTCTTTGTGATAAACAAACCTTTTGACGCAACCATTTCTCTTCCGCCTTTAATTATTTCGCCATTTTCTTTTGGCACATTAGTTGCTTTCATCATAAATGATGGAAATGATTTGTTGACTTCATCTGCTACACTATCATACAATTCAATTACACTATCTTTTGTCCATGGAATAACTCCGTTTTTAACATCTTCTTTAACCATTGGATAGGCAGAAAAGTAAACAGAATCTGTATCACCATAGACTATACTTTTACCAACATGATCATACTCACCTGTCATTATTTGATTTGTGATTGCCGCCATGTGTTTTGTGATTGTTCTACCAGTAAGTGTAACTGACTGTCCAATACGCATATCAAAAAATCTACAGCCAGGATTTAATATTGCTCCATACAAACTGTTTAGATTAATTTTTTTAACAAGTTGCCTTTTGTCCCAAAACTCTATCTGTTCTTTGTCACCACTTGCAATTGCTTCACGCATCTTGCCTTGTAACACTTTTCTTTCAGCAAACCAAGTTTCTAATAAACCAGGAATGACTGCTTTAGTAGTTGTGTTAAAAATAGTGCCGTTCGCTGATAGACACCAACCTTGATTTTGATGAAATATAATTGAGTAAACTTCTGCACCACTCATTTCTTCTGTAGTGCCATCTTCAAAATCAACAATTATATCTACACCTCGATCTTGTTCCATCACTGCTTTATACTCAATTGTACCAAACATTCCTTCCCAAGCATCTGCGGCTGATTTCTTTTCTTTATAAATTTTATCATTAATATATTTTTCTGTGTGTGTTGGTCTCAGTTGTCCAATGATCGTTTCTGGACCCATATTCAGACATCTAATCACACTAGGATATAGTGAATTAATATCAATTGACGCTATCCAATCATGTAAACCTTTCTTAGGCGTTGCCACATAGGCACCAACTGCCGCACCAGATGAATGTGGTTCTCTATAAGGCCTATTAGGAATAATGAATCCACGTTTATGTGATTCATTTACTATTGCTTGTTCTGTAACTGCAACTGCTCCCATTGTTGTTTGTAGTAGAACAGTATTTGCGTGTGCCAATACATTTGCTAGATCAATAAATTTTAGTTTATTATCAAGTTTTGACAGAAGTGCAACGTCTTGTCTGTTGTATGCAATAAATTTTTCAAAATCTTCATTGTACAATTGGTCAAGTGTACCTTCATACGGAATTTTCTTTTCACCAATTTCATATTCACCAATAGCATCAAGTCTATATGAATGCATTTCATGATAAGTGTATTTTCTATACAATTCTAAATAATCTAAATGTACTCTACCAAAGAAATCAAATGTTTGCTGTTCATTACCAAACTTTGTAAATGTTCTTTCACGTGGATATAAATCCCATAAACTAAAACGTCTAACATCATCTTTGCTTAAAACCATTTCAGTTCTATTCACAATATAAGGAATATCAAAACCTTCCGAGTTCCAACCACTTAATATGTCTGCATCTTCAATTAAGTGTAAAAATGTATTAAGAAGTTGTGCTTCTGTTTCACACAATACAGTATTATCAAACTTTTTAGCAATCGAATCTGCCATTTCAAATGGCATGTCTTTTGGAGCAAGACATAATGTGATTAAACTATCAAGCCAATTTAAATGTAGTGTAATTGCTGTAATACGTTGGTGTGGATCATCTGGTTTTGCAAACCCACGATCCTTATCAAAGTCTACCTCAATATCAAATAATGCTATATGTAAATCTGGTGCTTCTTGTTTAATGTAATTTTCTTCTAAACACCTAAAAACTGGATTAAGATCAGCTTCATATAATCTTTGACCTTCATACAGTTTCTTTTCTTTTTGAAATGACTTGTTATTGTTTGTTTCAAACTTACTTAACGTTCTTCCATATATAGACGTGTAATCACCATCTTTATCTTCATAATAAAATCTATACGTGGTTGGAAATGTTTTATATACTCGCTCACCATCAATACGTTCTACAATATTGATCTGATCTTTATCTCTATTTAAATATGCGTCTACGTAACTCATTCAACATACACCTGGCCAAATTTGTTGCTAATAAAAGTTTTCCAATCAGCATCTTCTTGCTTAATGAAACCCTCACCTGTAAGTTCATCCCTACAGTATGATACTATATTAGCACAAACTCCAGATGCTGTCGACCTCTGAATTGCACTCATGCCATCTTTTCCAAAGATATTTTTTTGGTATGACTTTTCTAACAATTTACCGC
>NHHF01000145.1 GCA_002171155.1 Betaproteobacteria bacterium TMED156 | reverse complement strand
AAGTAGATCAGAGGGGAAAGATGTACCAATAAGCCTCAAGCTATACGGGGAGGGCTCTCTTCACGTCGGCGGCAGCTTTACAGACCTTGTAAACGACCTTGTTTCGCCACAGTACGATGTACCAATGATGAGATATATTGCGTGCACTAAGAAATTCGAAGATGATAAAAAAGCCGGCCTTGATATAAACGGCAAAATTAAATTCATGAGATTTGACTTTACGTTGCAGAATGTAATGAATTGCATGGCCATCTCCTCAAAGAAATCAAAAAACAACGCTCTCCTTGCAGCAGAATTTATTCGAAGAGTAGAGGCAGGAGAGGAAGACATTGATTATCGCTCTGGCCTCCCAGGCATAAACCTACCGTCAACTCAGGAACTTGAGGATGAATTCATTGAAGAAATGAAGGACATTCTAGGGGAAAGATTCACAGACGAGCAAATAGACTACTTTATAGAACTCATCGGCTGGTCTAAAAACGATGCGCCTTTTATTCCTATAGATGTGGTTGACTATGACGAAACAGGAACAAAGTTTGTGACCCCAACAGTCATTCGAGGGCAATCTCCCATACCATCTAGCAATAGAGGAAAGACTGAAAACGTTGAAAAATATCAATCTTTATTGAAAATGGTGGCAGCAAATATGCCCGAAGACTTAAGGCCAGCAGAAGGAGCCTCTCAAAAGGCATTCAACGCAGATGTGACCTTGGTTGCCAAATCTTACGGTACTGCTAACAACCGGATCCTTGCACGCTATAACATATCAGAGTTGAACAAGGAGCGCGACGCGATTCTTGCAAACGCCTATGACGGCGTGACTCTTGAAAGGTCATTAGAAGTTTACAATAAGTTGGCTAACGACCCAGAAAAACAAAAGATTGCCTTGCAGAATTCTTTCGGCTATCTCAATAGAAAGCAGTTCAACCTAGTTCAAAACGCTGTGGAGAGTTTGGATAGGCTTGTGGATCGAAACACCCCAGTCTTGCCAGAGGGACAATCTAGTGTCGTCTTTGGTGTTATCGAAGTCGGCGCAAGAAACACCCAAAACATGTTAAATAGGATGACCTCTGTATTAAACAACGCAATATTCGATATTTTCCTTAGTGTCAAGTCAATACAGGATAATACCTACGGGTACGTAGCCGGCGGAATGCAAGAAGATGAAAAAGCCAACGAAGCAATCACTGCTTCTTCTAATGTGATATCAAAGACAATGGAACTTAAATCAACAAAGGGAATTGACAAGTGAAAGATATGAAATTAATAATGGAAAGTTGGAGAAAATTTAAGGAAGCAAAAAACGACTTTCCCGCTGACGGCCTCAGTCCTGTAGATCCTTCAGTTTATGGTACTCACTCCGGCGGCGCCGAGCCTGCCCTACGCGGTGCTCCTCTGAAAAACAGGAGACAGATAAGCATCTACCCCAAGCCTGGAACAATTTTCGATCCAAGTACTGGAGAGATTGATGTTGGGGCGATTGATGATTTGTTGGCTATCCTTGACTCCGATAAAGATTTAATGATGTCAGAAGATGACCCTTATGTGGACGATTGGTTGGAGAAAACTCATGAAGCTTTTATGGCAGCGATCGAGGCTTTTAGACAGAAAGGGAGAGCAGAACAAGAGGCTTTAGATGACACTCTTGACGCAAAGTTTTCTAGCGCAATATCAGATATCCGAGCAATCATAAAAGCTAGAGATGGTAGTGATACCCTAGATGTGACAGACACCCGAGTAAAGACCATTGTAGACATCGACCCATATTCAAAATAATACTTGACTTTTCTAAAAAAATCATTATAATATAAGTAACAATTGAAAGTGAGATATAATGACAACACAACTTAGCCATGGACCTGGCCTCCGCAACAAGGTTCTAGAAGGCGTAAACACTCTTGCGGATTACGTAGCAGCTACACTTGGACCTAAAGGTCAAAATGTCTTGATTCACCAAAAGGACAAGCGCCCATTCGTCACTAAAGACGGCGTCACGGTAGCTCAAAATATAAATTTTGAGGACCCTCATATCAATGCCGGCGCTGAGGTTGTAAAACAGGTATCAGCAATGACAAATACCGAGGCGGGCGATGGAACTACAACTTCCACAGTCTTAGCAAGAGAAATTTTAAGACAAGCAAATAAGTTTATTTCATCTGGTACATCTCCTATAGAGATTAAGAGAGGGTTAGACCTTTGTCTTGAAAAATGTTTTGATTTTATATCGCAGTGTTCTCAGCCTATCTCTTCCGCAGACGACGTAAAGCATATTGCCAGAATCTCGGCAAACAATGATCAAGTAATTGGAGATTTAGTTGCCACTGCGGTAGACAAGGTTGGCAAGAACGGTACGGTTACCATCCAAGAAGCAAGATCACTTGAAACTAGTTTAGACCTCGTCGAGGGTTTCAGGTTCGACAGTGGGTATGCCGCCACAGCATTCGTAAACGACGATCGGCGCGCCATTTGTAAATTCGAGAACCCGATGTTTTTGGTTACAGACTTCAAGATTGATCAAGTTAATCAAATTCTACCTGCCCTTGAAATTGCTGCTCGTGAGGGCCGGCCCTTTGTGATAGTTGCTGAAGAAGTGGAAGGTCAAGCATTAGCCGCACTAATTATGAATACTGTACGAGGATCAATGAAGGTCGCAGCTATCAAAGCCCCCAGGTACGGAGAGGAGAGAAGGGCAATTATGAATGACCTCGCACTTTCAACGGGCGCTAAATTTTTTCAAAAATCATTAGGCCACAATTTAACTGAGACTACTTTAAATGATTTTGGGAAAGCTGCAACCATAGAAATCACCAAGAACACTACCACTGTTGTCGATGGTGAAGGTCCTTGTGAAAAAATCGATGAAACAATTGAGAAACTCAAAGAAGAAATTAGGGAAACGGAAGACCTTCATGTGGCCGGACGACTCCAAGATCGTGTTACTCGTCTCTCTTCTGGCGTTGCTATCATCCGTGTTGGCGCTTCTTCTGAAGTAGAATTGATTGAGAAGAAGCACAGGATTGAAGATGCTTTAGAGGCAGTCCGCTCAGCTCAACAAGAAGGGGTTATCCCCGGTGGTGGAATGACACTCTTGAAGGCTGCAAATTTTATTGCTCCAAATTTTCCAACAGAAGCTCAATCTTCCGCGTTACCAATCTTCCGCGCTGCTCTTGAGTCCCCCTTTAGGATTATGGCAAAAAACTCTGGGATCAACCCAGATGTAGCAATTTTAACGGCAGAATCAGCATCCGAGTGGGAGGGTATCAACTTCCTTACAGGGAAAAAGGTCAACTTTAAGGAGACTGGAATTCTAGACCCAGCGAAGGTAACTCGTTGTGCAATTAAAAACGCCGTGTCAGTATCTGGAACACTTTTGTTGACAAACCACAGCATCGTTCACAACTAGAAACTATTTAAGTTGTGGAGGTGCTAGATATGGTAAATCAACAAGACTTAAATGTAGAAATACAATCAAAATTAGATAGAATATGCAACGGCATGGATGTGATGAGTGGGAAACAAGAGGAAATGTCAGAAGATGTAGCAAAAATAAAAGAAGCAGTTTATAACCCAGACCAAGGACTCTATGCGCGCCTAAGAGAGTTAGAATCCTGGAAGCAAACTTCATCAAGAATGATATGGACACTCTTCACTACAGTTGTCGGTCTCGTTGGCGCATTTATCTTGAAATCAGTAGGAAGCTAATGTTAGTAGAAATTAAAAAATTAAATATATCAAATGATGGGTACACTAGAAAAGTGTCCATTGATAAGATGTATGTGAATGTCAATCATATTGTCAGTATTTCTGACTATAACCAAGTCAAAGACTTTTTATTAGCAGAACAAGCTCACATGGGAACAGGAGAGAACTTCTCCCTATTAAAAGTTTTAACTGCTGGAAAAGTAGATGAGATTATTGCCATCGGCACTTCAGAAGAACTTTTTTCCAGCTTCAATGAAACTTCAAAGAGAGTTCTCCTAAATGGTTGATGAAAGATATATAATTATAGGACGATCTAGTTGTCCTTTTTGTACCATGGCAATAGATTTCTTAAAATGTAAGGGAATCGAGAGTGTATTTTTAGATTATGAATCCCAGCGGCCGATATTAGAGGAATATAAAAATTTTTACAATCAAAAAACTGTCCCAATCATAATTTCTAATAACAATGAGACTGGCTTAATAAAAAAAATTGGGGGATATAGTAATTTGTTGGATCATTTCAAATGAACGAAGATCCTGTAAAAATTAAGATAGAAGTCTTAAAAATAATATATCACTCTATGATGCCAATATATTACAAACTCAACTCTTGCCTAGAAGATATTTTTCAAAACAAAATTTCAATAAGCGATCCCGAAAGGGCGTTGCTGTTAGAATATTCTTCTCATGCCAGTACGTTGAAAATTGTGTTCGAAAATTATTTTGAAACTTTCTCTGAAAAAGAAGCAATAGAACTTTCTCAAGAAGAATATTTGTCTGTGTTAACTATGGCAAAGTCAGTTGAGGCTGCTTCTCGTTCTAGCTTTGGAAATATATATTTGTGGAATAATTAATGTCTCTGTATTTAGGAATATTACTCTTCTTTATAGGGCAAACAATGGGGTGGTTCCAGCTAAATGCTCAGTACACATCAGAATGGTGGAAAGATAAGCCAATAGTTGCAGCATTTCTCATTGGAGTCCCCACTTCAATTGCTTTTTGGTACGCATGGAGAATGATTGTTGAGGCAACCGGATCAGTTTGGACAGCAAGGTTTATTGGTTCATCTACTGGGTTAATAATTTTCCCTGTTTTGACTTGGTTCTTGTTGGGCGAGACAATGTTTACCGCAAAAACTATGATATGTTTGTCATTAGCAATTACAATTATTATAATACAACTAGTCTGGTAAAATTATTCGTCGATAAAATCAGAAACTCTTGGATCATGAAATAATTGATTAGTGACATCTTCATAGCCGGGCCCCATCTTCAAAGCAGGTAGCGATATCTGGCTATCTTTTCTGTGTCTAATTGTTTTTTTGTTTTTATTAAAATCTTTTTCTGCTTTCTTGAGTGCATCATCCGGCGCAAGGCCCCTTAGTCTTAAGGCCATATAATAAGACGGAACCAGGCCATCAGAACGATTCCCTTGGCATGCCCCATGAGCAACGATTCCTTTGTTAACTCCAACTTTAAGTTTTGGAAGGGCCTTAGTTTTAGGGATCTTTTTGCCCTTTAAGGATCCTTTTTGATATGTCCTGACCTGTCCGGCTTTCTCATGATTCTTTGGGTATCTTAAAAATTCTCCTTTTAAAACTTCGTACGGCATTTCCATATCAAATTTGTCGTCTAAAACATTCGACACACGTAGGGGGATACCATACTCTCGACAAAGCTGAAGGCAAAGTTGATATGTTGCCTCTAGCTGTTCTACAGTTGGCATATAATATGGCTTACCAAGGGTCCATGGTCCCGAAATCGGCTTCTGTCCTTCGAACTTTTTTGTACCCAGATGGTGGTGTACCTCAATACCAATGGAGACCCTGTTCCACCCTGGAGCGTGATATGTTTCATACTCTCCGGGAATCAATTCATGCACTTCTCCTTCTAATGTAACAGCATGATTGACACTTAGCCCGCCTTCGCGACCATTTAGGCCTTGAACCAGTCTTTCAATTGGACCTTTTCCATCGGACTCATGTATTAACAGCGCAGTTATATCTTCTTTTTTTCTTGGAGTTCTGTTAAACTTCTTAAATGGAGCATTGTTGATATCAAATTCATTATCTACAGGTTCTTTTGAGTTTTTTCCAACATCATCCACAAATTCTTCACCGGTTATAGAGTCGATATTTAAAAGCTTGTAAATATCAAATTCTTCTTCGTCTTCATCAGGAAAATTTAAAGCTTGTTCTGTGAGGTATTTTCTCCAGCTTTCAAACAATAATTTATGACTCATTTTTTTCTCCTAGCTCTTGACAACATAATAAATAGTGTTTATATTATATAAGTAACCAAATTGCCGTAAGGGATTTGATTATAAGTAACTTGCTTATTAAGGAGGACACAAAACATGAATGCAATTACTACCTACCGCCCAGGTTTATTAGGGCACAAAGTTATTAACGAGGTCTTTGATAATTTTTTCAATGACTTCCCCACCCACCTCAAGGCATCTACACAGGGCTATCCCGTTGCCGACATTTATCGAGACGACGATGGCTCAACAGTGTTGGAGTTTGCTTTAGCTGGTTTCAAGAAGAAAGAATTAGCTATTGATATACAGCCTGATAAGAGGTCGATCACTATCACTGGCAAAGCTAACGAGGAAAACTCAAAGCGCCAAAGGATTGCTCGCCGTAATTTTACAAGAACATATGTAAATTATGATGATAATCTAGACCTTTCAAATGCGAAGGCGGCGTTCAATGACGGTTTATTGACAGTTCGAGTACCTCAACGACCAGACGTTAAGCCAGTCTCTATCGATATTCAATAAAACAACCGCCTTAGCTTCCACTTGACTATTTATAATAAAAGGTTTTATCTATGTCAAATTTTCATAGCAAGTGGAAGCAATTTATCCAAGAAGCACAACAAGATGCCAAAGTCTTGAGAGGCCTCAACATAAAAGCAATGCAAAAAGAGGTGCCCCAAGGTCCCGAAGAGCAACCAAGGGAATACTTTGCTCGTTTGCAAGGTATGGAAGCAGATCCCGAATATGCAAATCCAATTTTCCCGCAAGGCCTGGTTAGTTGGTTGGAGTCCCTGCCCGATAATCATTTTCCAAGAGACGGTAGAAAGCGTTTTGCAAAATGGCTTGGTAATGCAGTCTATACTCATGAAACTGAAACTATGAACAACCTTAGTTCAGTGGACGATCCTGAAGAACTACGAATACACAACAATGATATTAGATATATCTCAGATTATCTAAATGGGTCTGACGAATTTCCTGAAGATCTTTGGGAAAAGTCCTTGAATGGCATGTATGATTTAGCGGTTCAGTGGCACGACAATTTAAAGTTCAAAGAGGATCCCACCGGAGACTACGAAAACAAGCAGATTGTATACAAATTCGACAACGGCTATACTATAGTAGATGTCAACACAGAAAAAGACCTTGGGGTAGAGGGAGACAAGATGGGTCATTGCGTCGGCTCATATTGTGACGATGTNGCAGANGGAGCCATGACCATATANTCCCTTAGGGACGCAAAGAATGAGCCTCACGCCACGATTGAGGTAACACCCACCTTACCCCTTGGAAGATCACGCTCCCAGGGCAGAGTGGACCAAATAAAAGGCAAAGGCAACGGCGCCCCAGTCGAGAAGTACAGGCCAATGATCAAGCAATGGTTACAAACTACAAACTTTGCTTACGAGGATAGCCCAGACTATCTAAATATTTTGTCAGCCGAGGAAGTCAGGCAGCGCTTATTTGCGGGAGAACTAAAGAAGGATTCAGAGCAGTCTCTCGCAAGGAACACAGAAGACCCAGAAATAATCAGTTTCTTTCTCAGTCAGATCCTCGCCGCCGGCTATACATACGGAGGTACAGACATAGCCAAGGTAACAAAACTTGATGCAGATTCAATAGCTGGATACTTGTTAAGGAACGATAATTTGAATGAAGACCATAGGCTAAGTCTTGTAAAGATAAACTTTCAATTACGTCGACCGCTGCTTGGCATTCGCATGGCGATGCTAATCGGCGCCCGCGGCANCGCGCCTGCTGGCCAGAACTTTGACCCTGCAAGTCTGTCTTCTCGTATTTGGGAAGCGCTTGGGAGTGAACTCACTCGCGGCTATGCCGATGAAAAGCTTTATTGTATGCAGGCGCTGATGGAGGTTGATGAGTCTGCGAGTTCAATTAAAGAAGANATCATAAACCACCTGCTAAGCGAAGAATATCTAGAGGGAGCAGTAAGNCAAAACAAAAACACCCTGAGCNACCAGCAGCAACCATACGGTAGCATCTTGCAGGGATACCTTTTTCAAAAATCACCGGCCAGAGAACAAGTTAGGAGACTCTACACCGTCCAAAGAGACGAGAGATTCCCAAAAGTGATAGGCTCTATTGGCCGCATAAACGGGTATGTCGCATCTTCNCGCGGAATGTCAGATGATTTAGCAGATGATATTATTAAAGATGTCAAGAGCGGCAAGCGATATGCATTTATACAGAGAAATTGGATAGATATGGTTCTGAATCCGTTGATCAGTGATTCAAAAAAGATAGATTTGCTTAATGTTGGAGGCTCAGACCCGCTCAATCCGAGAAGCATTACCAGTCTTACGGGAAAATACAATTCCGTCGGCCAAGTATCGGGACTCAAATGGACANTCTCCGGCCGCTCAATGTCACGTCAGTTATATGAAGCTGCCCGTGAAGGGAAATTTAGCGATAAACTTGTTAAGTACATGATAGACACAGGAATATTCGATCCACAGTATGTTATGGACTGGGTCGGGGAAAAGACAAAGCAAACAGGACGCCGCCCAAATATTGAAAAATATGATGAAACCAACAAACAAAGAATTTTGAATGTAGCCCGCAACAGAATGACAGCCGATTATAAGGGTGGTTTTTTCTCCCAGGATAATGCTGGGAAAGATCTCAAGAGACCTCCTTGGGAAAAGTTAGATGAAATAAGCATACAAACAGAAAAATATTTTAGGAAAAACATAATGACAAAAAACGCATTTTATGATAATATTAAAGAACAAATAGGAATAAATGAAGAAAAGGGAAGAAGCAGGCAGCGGGGTATTTACAAATTCTACTGTATGATAGCATATGGCTTGACTACCGAGGGTGAAAAATCTCGCGGCCTTGATGATATATTAGCAGACATGCGAGCCTTGCCAAATGTAACAATTGTGACCGTCGCAATCAGAAACCAAAAAGTTTCAGAAGGCAGATATATTGCAGGCCTGGCAATTAAGTTTATACCCTCGACACCCGGAGATATGAACACGCCAGAAAATGTAAAGGCCAGAATAGTCAGAGACATAAAGAGATTAGCCAATGTGCATTCTCTTTTCAAATTATCAACAGGCTTGACAAGATTAGAATAAATGCAAAAAACCCCTCAAGAATTTAAAAGAGAAAATGTAAAAAAGCTTTTTCAAAAAATTTTAAAAGAAGAACAACTGTTGTTTGCTCCTTTGAACATTTCAGTTCTAGAAAACCAAGAAGATAAACATACGTCCGTATCATTCTCGTTTGAACTATTTAACGAAGCAAAAGAAATTGTCGAACTTGACTGTAATGCAAACGGCTTTGTAGATGGATTATTTACAGCATGTTATGATTATTTTTGTGATTCGTACAATAGTCTGAAGAATATAAGGCTCTTAGATTATCAAGTTAAGCCAAATATGAAAAAAAACAAAAATAATTTAGGCGCTGACGCTAAGGTCGAGGTATCAATTGTGATGGATGTACAAGGCCACGGAATTTCAGAGTTCAGTAGCCGTTCAAGGTCGTTGCTTCGATCTAGTTTCACATCAATCCTCAGGGCGTTTGAGTTTTATATTAATTGCGAAAAAGCATTCCATAAAACTCAAACTTTTATTGATGATGCACAAAAAAGAAACAGGGGAGATATAATTAGTAGTTGTACATACGACTTGACTATATTAACAGAGGTAAATAATTATGTTCGGGAACCGAGGAATTGATTGGCCCATCGCGCTTGCTGCTGCATTTTTTACGGCTGCTTTGTACATTTGGAGAAATTTTGGATAAATATAGAAACTTAATGGTCATTATTTGGTTAATTTTATTAATTACACTAGGAGTGATCTCTTATTATGGACCCGAATACATCTCAAATCAAGAACTTATCGATCGGTGATTTAGTTACGCATATATTATATGGAAATGAATGGGTCGGAGTAATTTTGAGATTCAAGCAAACAGACGACGCCGTTCAGTCACCAAGGAATGAAAAGGCTCTTGTTCAAATCCAGCCTGGTACAAAATTTGAAGATTTCTTTAAAAGCAAAGCATCAAAAAAAGACAGAATAAATGATAGCTTGGGATATGTCACAACACATTGGCTTTTCAAATTTGAGGTAAGGGATGCAAAGTCTAGATTTACATGGGATGAGACATCAGAAAGCTGAAGATGTAATAAGGGGGTTCTTGAACTTCGTAGATTTACCGTGTGAAATAGTGACAGGTAACTCCCCAGAGATGAAAAAAATAGTTAGAAAGGTTGTGTCTGAATATCTTTGGATCTGTTACGAAAAGGATTGTTATAATTACGGAACACTAATTATTAATGAAAGGATTTAATATGAGATATTTTCACTGTTTAGTTTTTCTTTTGTTGGCATCATGTGTGGAAGATAATAATATATACCAATCTGATTATGGTGTGCCCGGAGATTATGTTGAAATTTGCCACAACCCGCTGTCTAAAAATCACAAAAATGTCTGCAATCAAGAATGCTTTGTTCCAAACCAGGGACTTTATTCTTTTTGCTGGACACTAAAAGCTTCAGATTGTGCCTTGCCCCTAGAACATCAGTGGCAACAAGAAAATTGTCATTTTTTTGATTGACATTTCTAAAAAAACAAGTTACAATATATAAACAATCACAACAACAAGGAACAATCATGAACTACGGATACGCCTGTATCAATATGACCCTATCCGATGTGCCTAAGTCTAAGCGCATCACAACCAACCGCTCTATGATTAAACGAACCTTCCTTAAGGAAGGGCTTGCAAGAGCAAGCGAATTGGCACTACAGAATGTATTAGACCTCGAAAAGATTCTGAAGTGGAATGAACAGAGAGACATCCGTTTCTATCGTATGTCATCAGACATCTTCCCTTGGGCTTCGGAGTACGAGTATGGCGATTTACCAGACATTTCTATTATCCGTCGGGTACTGGCTAGAGTTGGGGAATATGCTGTTTCTAAAGGTCACCGCCTAACCTTTCACCCTGGTCCGTTCTGCTGTCTTGCTTCGCCAAAGCAGAGTGTGGTAGAGAAGACATATAAAGAATTAAACAATCATTCTCATATCTTTGATATGATGGGTTTCTTTCCTAGTCACTACAATAAGATCAACATACACGTCGGCGGCACATACGGAGATAAGGAGGCAACAGCGAAGCGCTTCATTGAAAACTTCCACAAGCCAGGCGGACTGGACAAGAACACCAAGAAACGCTTCACACTAGAAAATGATGATAAAGCTTCAATGTGGAGTACAAAGGAGATTTATGAAAAGATTTATCACGAAACTGGAATCCCGATTGTTTTCGATTACCATCACCATAGATTCTGCACAGGAGGACTTACAGAGCGAGAAGCCCTCGAACTCGCAGCCTCAACTTGGCCAGAAGGAATCGACCCCGTTGTTCACGTCTCAGAGTCGAGAGCTGCTGAACAAAGCGACCCAAAAATTCGCCCGCAAGCTCATTCGGATTTTATCGAAAGACAAGTAGATTCTCATGGTCAACGGCACGACATTATGCTAGAGTGCAAGAAGAAGGAGCTTGCCCTCTTAAGACTGCGCAGCCTGTCATCAAAATAAAATTATCATCCATACTATTTATTATATGGATGATAATTTTGAAAAAGGCGACACAGTCGTATTGTTAGACCGACCTCTTGGTCACCCGTCAAAAATAAAGGGTGTTGTTGTTGGAATAATAAATGATAATAACTTCAATATCTTATTGACAAATGGACTCTCAAAGGGTAAAATAAAGAGAGTTAAATTTTTTGAAATCAAAAAGGAAGAATAATGCAGAAAATCCGGCAAGGCAGGTATATTAAGACTATTATTTCTGATGAAAAAAGTCACGCAGTATTTCACGAGGTTGATAACTTAGATACAAAAAGTATAGACCAAGCAGAAGATAATTACGAAAAAACATTTATTACAGTAAGAGAGGCACTTTCTAAAAACGAACAATACTGTTGTGATGATAAAAATGATAGACTATCACTTACTCAAGTGGTCACTGATCTACTTAAGCAGGGGGGTCTTA
>NHHF01000144.1 GCA_002171155.1 Betaproteobacteria bacterium TMED156 | reverse complement strand
TATGCGCTATTTGTAAATCTTAATCCTTCTGTATCTGAAGTTCCAAAAGTATAAGTGGTTCCCGCCGCAATGGAATCTGATGCATCACTTCGTAAAAATGATGCTCCCTGAATCCCGTCAACAGTGTCTGCATCTAGTCCTGACCCAGAGCCATCTGTACCAGACGTCCAAACTTCCTGCCACGGATACCAAGTATCACCGGTATCATTCATGCCTCTAATATATGTACCAGTTCCTGTACGTTCATGAGCAAATTGCATGCCCATACCACCAGCAGCATTAGAATTTGACGAAATCATTGCACCATATTGAAAAGGTGCATTTGTATGTCCTGATGCATTAGCATTATAGAGACTATAGAAGCCAATCTGTTTTAGTGCATCAAAGTTTTGAGCGCCTGATAAGAATATCGCTTGGCCATCTATTCCTGCATTAAAGGTTATCTTTCCTGTTGCAGTATCAGCTGCATCACTTCTTAGGAATTGTGTAGAATCAAGACTGTCCAAAGTTCCTGCATTAATTGCAGGGCCTACCCAATTACCAGATGTGTTTATAACATTAGTTCCACCAACATAATATGATGTTCCTATAAAATCACCGACACTATTAATTCTAGTTGTACCTGCAATTTTTAGTGCCCTATTAGTCCCTGTAATATCCAGTGCATCATCTATAATAACAGAACCATTAAAGTATGATGTTCCATTATTATAGAAGTCATATGAACCATGAACAGCAGAACTCTTTACAGCAAGTTTTCCTATTATAGCACCACTTGCTGCTCTCATACCACCATAAACTTCAAATTGATCAGGATTACTTGTATAACTACCAAATCTAGCTATTGCTGTATGAGAATTTGCAGTGGATTCTGTTCTATCAATATAAAGTGGTATACCACCACCTTCGTCTCTTTTTCTAAATCTATGTTCGTATCTACCGTCTGAATATGTGCCGGTTAGTGTAAAAGTTAATCCTGTATTGTCTGTTGTAACCGCATCGCTTCCAACATATAATTGCATTGCGCCGGTACTTGTAATAGCACCACTAGTGATAGTTCCAATATTTTCTAAATTACCAGAGCCATCTATTCGTCGAGTTCCTCCAACCCAATAACCATTGGTAGATAAGAAACTTATCGCATTAGAATTATTAAAGTTAGTATTCCTATTCGAATCAATAACACTAGTACCATTTACACGATAGCCGTTTATGGAATTTAAACCATATCCTGAGTTACCAGTTATAAAAGTTCCACTTGTATCGAATATTCTAAATGTACCGTTTACTGTATCAAGTGTATGGCTTGTATGACCATTACTTCCATTTTATGTAATTTCTCCGCCTTCGCCAGTAGAATTTTGTTCGGCAATATAAACTGGCGCTTTAAGACTTGAACTTGCTGCAGTAACTTGCATTGGAGTAGTAAAGACAACTTTATCATGATACCACGAATGTATTGTAGAATTATTACCATCGGTCTGAATTCTCCAATCAACTCTGTTTGTATGCTGACCGGCAGGAGCAGCAAAGTGAATATAATGTCTACCAGCTGAATACTGATCAAAGAACATATGACCTTTAAGTCGGAGTGAAGAACTGCTAAATGTTTTTGCACCACTTATTGTTTGTGTATCTGCAAGAGTAACCGTTGTGCTTGCAGGTGCCTTAGTCCCAATACTGTTTGAAATTGTTGTGGCAAAATTAGGATCGTCGCCCAATGCTGCGGCCAATTCATTTAATGTATTAAGAGTACCAGGTGCAGAATCAACTAAATTTGCAATTTGTGATGTGACGTATGAAGGTGTTGCATATGTAGATGATGCAGTACTAGATGTTAAATATGGACTTAGTGCACTTGAGGTAATATAACCCGCGCCGTTAGTCAATTGACTATTATTTGTTGGTATTGTAGGTCTATTTGATAAACTGTTATAATCACCATCGAATGAGGTATAACCAGCATCATTATTAAATCCTGATATATTAATATTGGCCTTTAGAAGTTTATGTGCACTCCCACTAGCTGCAGTACCATTGTGAACTAAGAAATAATCACCATCAGCATTATTTGTACTGGTATTAATAAGTGTAGTATACCAACCAATTTTTGGAACTGGCCCACCACCATCAGCAACGGAAATTGGAGTTCCCGATTGTGCACCGACTGCAGTTACATCTCCAACACCATAACCAGCATCATTGGTAAACATGGATATATTACCAGAGACATTTTGCAAGACTCTGCTAGAAGTTAAAACTGCTACACCACCAGCTTTAATATATTCAGTGCTACTTGCTTGTGAATCTCCACTTGATGCAATATGAATATGACCTGCAGGACTAATATTAAATCTTGTAGTATCTCCATTGGCTCTAAATTGAAAGCCAGTTTCTGATCTAAGAAATGTACGGCCACTACCTTCAAAGTAAAAACGAGCAAGGCCGCTGTTATCATAGTGCCAGGCATTAGCTTGCCATCTTGCTCCGGTTGTGCCTTCTCCTAAAGTAACATTCTGTAATTTTCTTGATGAATTTAAAAAGTTAGTTCCACCAAAAGATAAACCACCAGATGCAGAACTAAAATATAATGTTGTAGCATCTGATGAATAATGATTTAATGTGGGACCTTGTACAATAACTCCACCTGTAGAACTACGTAAATAAAGTGCAGCACTATTATGGAATATTTGAGCTCGATTACCAGTACCCAGCTGGAGTTGTGAACTATCTGCACTTAAAGCCAGACTTCCTGAAAATGATCCTGTAACACCTGTTACAGTTCCCGTAAATATTGGACTTGCTTTTGGCGCTTTTGTAGCAATACTATTTGTAATGGTTGTAGAAAAGTTTGCATCATCACCTATTGCCGCTGCCAATTCATTCAGTGTATCTAATGTGGCAGGAGCTGAATCAGTAATTGCTGCAATAACTGCAGACTGATTTACAATACCTTGATTAGTGAGATATGCTTGTACTCTGGCATCTGTATAGAATTTATTTGATCCACCCTCTGTAATATCTCCACTATTATGGACTCCAATTAAAAAGGGTTTTGTTGCTGTTTGTTTTACACCGGATAATTTTCTCTGCTGTTCTAAATCTCCTGATGCTCCTTTTTTAATAATAACCCTGTCATCACCAGTACCAATTTCTATTTCATCTACTTTTAATTTTTTCGGTACATTATTTTCATCGGTAACTTGGAAATCACCATCAGAATTAATACTTAATTTTGTATTACTTCCAATGTGAATACTGTTATCATCGACATATAAATCTCTAACCTTATGTGTGGCAGATCCAATGTCGAAAGAATTATGCGCAATAGGTAGTAAGTGTCCTGCAGATGATATTTGCCATCTTTGAGTATTTTCTGTAACGAATAAAATCTGGCCGTTTGAACCAGTATCAATGGTTTCTACAAATGTATTTCCTTCTTCAATTTTATCTGCAGATATCGTTGTAAAGGATAAATTACCTGAACCGTCTGTCTTTAAAACTTGTCCTGCAGAACCATCTGTTACTGCAAGATGTGAAATGGTTACTGTATTTGCAGGTATATGTGCTGACCCAATNGTAAATGAAGAATGTAATTGGGATGTNGCAATTGTATTATNTGCAATNTGTGCNTTGGTAATATAATCAGCAGGTATTTTTCCAGTNGCAAGTGACCCTGTACTNGTAAGTAGGTTAGCTAAATGTCTGTTTATTGTATACGCCATTATTTAGGTGTCTCCGGCCATGTAATATTATCAACATCACTTTGTTTTGTGACGTCCCTAAGTGCCTGTCTGTATTCTGTCCATTCGTTTGTCATATCAGGAGTATCTTGTAATGCTAAATAATCTGATTGTGCTATTAAATAATCTCTATGTGCTCGTATATCTTCCCACCTGCATCTTTCATATGCCTCTGTAATTTGAGCATCTGTTGCACCAAATACTTCATCCAATTCTCTAACACGACACATACTGATAACGCCATTGTCATTTGTTTCACAGCCAGTATAACACTGATTTACCTCGTCCCATCCCCCTCGGATTACATATTCTTTATTATCTTGCCATGCCATTATCCCATCTCCGTTACGGTGTCGTCATAACTTTTACTAGTTGCAGTACTATTGGTATATCCTAAAATACCAGAATGGGTTCCTACCGATGTAGTAGAAACTGGCCAACTTTGGTATGCATTATTACCACNATAACTAAATACTGAACCACCAGCTGTAACCTGTCTAGGCATTGCTGGATAAGATGCATTAACATGGAAAGTAAATCCACCTCTTAACATTACAAAGAACGGGCCCGAACCTCTATCCGTATTATAGGTTAATCTCATGCCATGACCAGCAAGAGTTGGATGATATGTTCTTCTCATTCTTGTCAACTGTCCCTCATACATATCTGACCATGCAGAATCTCCTACATGAAATGATACATATAGTCCACCTTGGTGTGTACCACTTCCAGTCCAGCCTATACTTCCATTTGATTGTTGAAATTGATATGGCCCACTTTGTGAATAAGACCTATATATTACTAAATTAGGCATTGCACTAGGTCTTCTTACAGAACCACTCAAAAATGAAACGGGGTAATATCTATTTCCACCGTCTGAGTCGTATGAACCTGAGCCGGGATCGGTTCTAGGTAGAACTGTAATGGTATAATGATATGGCATATGTAATGAAGGCCCATAATTTGCCTCTCCGCCTGATGCGTGATAATGTGCTCCAGGAAGTGGGGCTTGTTTAAAGTCAGTAAATGTTTCTGACCAATTTGTTGCATCAATACCACCACCTGTTACGTGATCTGCAGTACTATGATCAGCTGTAAATTTTATTGCCATTATTCTATTTCCTCTAGGGCAAATTTATATTTCTTGCCATTCTTATTATTTATAATATATAAGTGCTCTTCCCCTTCTTGAATTGTCCAATTTCCTGTAGTTCCATCGACCTGATTACCTGTCGACCCATCATCATTTACTCTAGTTTCGTTATTTAAATTTAAGTCTCCGATGTATAGGTCTCTCCATACATGGGTAGAAGAACCTAGGTCATAGGTATTAGTTGCACTAGGAGTTATATTACCATAAAATACATTTCCAGCCATTTGATATAAACAACTGGTAAAACCTTCTCCAAGTTGTAATATACCACTTCCAGAATTACCTTCTAGGCCCCTCAGACCACCAAAATATATTCTTTGATTTGCGCCTGTTGTAAAATTAAGTCCGCCGGAATTTCCTGTAATTTTTACTGCACTGTTACTGGTTGAATTAACTTGTAAGCCAGTACTAGTAGCATTAATTATTGTCTCTCCAGTATGGCCAACATGTTTAAACGACTCTACAGCATTCGATCGTGTTACAATAATATTCGCGCTATTATTTGCATCATCATAAACACCAAACCAAGAATCTGCATCTCCTGCCATTGCTTTAAAATTATAATCATCGTTGTTATTACTTATTGTAACAGGCCTATCAAATTGTGAAGGGCCACTAAATACGGTATTAGCACCCCTTATATAATTAAAATAACTTCCGGAAACATTATAGCCAAAGTGTGTTTTATTATCTCCCTGTCCACTAGCATATGCACCGGTTGAAAATATAGAAGAACCATTTCCTGCTGTAGTAGCAGTCATGCTCATAGTGCCGTTTGCAAATATTCTTACTTGCTGTTCAATTGTTCCTGTATTATTTGTACTACTTACTCCGAGCGCAAGAGTTGCATTATTTTGAGTATTTAAATGAACAGTTGCTGTAGTATTATTTCTTATTGAGAAAAGATTTGTATTATTTTTTGCAAGTGTAAAAATAAAATCCCCGTTAACGGTACCTCTAAATATATTACTTGTAGTAGAAGCTGAAGAACCTATATCTAACAAATATCCTGGATTACTAGTGGCGATACCAACCAATCCTGCCGTTGTTATTGTAAGTTTATTTTGAGCAGTATAAGATGATTGACTTCCAGTAGATGAATACCCGATATTAAATCCACTTTGAGCATATCCAGTACCTACAAACCATTCTCTATTACTTCCACCACTTGCACTATTGGCACTATCTCTCATTTTTATACCAACACCACGGCCTTCATACCCATACATTTCCATAGTGGCAGTCATTGCTGGTGCACCACCTGAATCAGGATGGTTTATTCTAATATTTCCACCATCTACCTGAAGCCTTTGCTGTGGATTATTTGTACCAATACCAAGATTACCAGAACCATCAAGTCTCATATGTTCGCTAGAACCAATTGTGATATTTTGTCCAAATACTAATTCGCCACCAGCATCATTATAAATGTGCCAATAAGAAGATGCATCTGCAGGAGTAAATAACATACCATAATCATTACCACCATTAAATCCTCCGACCATGATGTTACCACCACGAACATCTAATTGTTGTGTAGGGTTATTTGTACCAATACCTACCTCTCCGTCTCTGTTTAATACAATATATTTGTTACCCCAACTATTTTTGATATAAAGAGTTTCTCCTGTGTCCATAAGAAGTGCAGCATACGCACTATTACCACCACGATATGCTCTTAGCTCTCCGCCATCTCTAACCTGCAAGTTTGTACCTGCTTGATCAATTTTAACAGTTGGATTTTGACCTGATGTATCTGAACCTAAAAGAACGTCACCGGAAGTATTTAATATTATTGGATAATAACTATTTGTAATATCTTTAAAATTTAAAAATCCTGTCGAACCAATTTGAAATTCCCAGGTGTAATTTGTTTTGGAAGATCCACCAGTTCTTCTGATTTTGTATGAAGGGAAATAATCTCCAGCACTTTCTACCATAATTACAGCATTATCTGTCTGATAGGATGTTAAATCACCTACGGCAAGGAAACTATTATTAGTCTGCCATCTTGTATTACCCTGGCTCCAAAATAACTGAGCATTAGAACCGTCAATTGTAATACCAGAAAGATCCGAGTTTGCCGCTGTTTGTCCTTTACCTAATGTAATGGTTTTATCTACTACATCTAGATCCGTTACATTATAGGAATTAATATCTCCTGTAATATTTAAATCACCAGTTACAGTTAAATCGTCTACAGTTAAATCATTGGTTACAGTTGCTCCTGTATCTGTAATTCTAAATCTTTCTCCATATGCTCCACTCGCATAAGTTTGGAATATCCAGTTTGAACCACTCTGTTCAATTCTACCCATTGAACTTGAACCAAAATACAACTGACTGTTAACTTTAAGTAAATCAGTAACGGCTGTACCGGTTACTGTTACACCTGTACTTGTAGTTTGTAATTTTACATTACCCTGATATTTTAATCGTAGAACACCAGTACCGGCAAATCCAGCATCTAATACACTATTGCTATTACTCTGATCTGCAATATTAATTGAGTTGGCATTTAAATATAATGTATCCGTAACTGATTTAATAATTGAACTAGAACCATTATTATAAAGCTCAAAGTCCGAATTAAGTTGTATCTTTTGAGAACCAGAAACTAAAATATTATTAGAACCTGTACTGTTACCTTGAGCTAGTATTTGTGTAAGAGTAGGTCTTGATCCCGTAATAACACCAGTGCTAGAATTATATGCTATATCACTACCACCAACAGATATACTTGCTCTTGAACGAGCATCTGTGTAGTATAAATTTGATCCTTCAGCAATATGTGCTGACGTTAAACCAGTAACGTGACTTGCATTTATTGCCCCGGATTCTATGAGTGATGATGTTACTTTAGTGTTTGCCATACTTGTATTTATATCCTATTCAACTGGTGTATAAGTTTCATCAGCCTTTGTAACAATACCTAAATCATAAGCTTGATCAATTTGAGCAGCTTCTCCTACTGCCAAACCAATGCTATTTTCATTACAATGTTTTATTAATGCGGGTAGTATACCATCA
>NHHF01000143.1 GCA_002171155.1 Betaproteobacteria bacterium TMED156 | reverse complement strand
ATATCTGAGATCTGCTCCTCTATTACTAGAAGAATTAGAACGTCTTGACCCTCCAGTAAACTCACTAAATAAGTCTTCAAATGAAAATGAAAAAAAAACAGATTATTAAAATAGGAATAGTTGGAGTAGCCGGTAAGATGGGGCAAAAAATTGCTAAGTTAGCTATAAAAGACCCTGCCATAACTATAAATGGAGGTAGCGAATATTCTAAACATAAAATGATTGGAAAAGATATAGGGGATTTGTTAGGAGAGGCGCCTTTAAATATTTACGTATCAGATAACATTCAAAGTTTCTTTAATAAGTTAGATGTGGTTGTAGAGTTTGGCCTAGAAGAAGCAACTTTAATGTTTGTCAAAGAAGCCAGTAAAAGAAATGTTGCTTTTGTATCAGGTAGCACTGGGCTTTCAATTGACACTATAAAGTTATTTAAAAAATATTCAAAAAAAATACCAATTTTTTGGTCTCCAAATATGAGTATTGGTGCAAATATTCTAAATAAAACGGCTAGTGATATTTCTCTGCAGTTAGCAAAAGATTTTGATATAGATATTACAGATATTCATCATAAACAAAAAATAGATACGCCTTCAGGAACAGCTTTATTTATAAAAGAATCAATAGAAAAATCTTTAAAAAAAAACCAAATAAGAAAAAACGTAAGTGTTTCTTCTATAAGGGCCGGAGACTCCACAGGTGAGCATAGTGTAATTTTTTCAGGAGAAGGAGAAAAAATTATTATAAAGCATATCTCTACTTCAAGAAGTATTTTTGCTCAAGGGGCAATTGAAACTGCTAAATGGGTTTATAATAAGAAAGCAGGGCTTTATAATATGAAGGATTTTTTAGCTAGTAAAAGTAAATAGTTTTTCTCTTTCTATTAAAGCATTTTTTATGACTTTTGCTAAATCCTCTAACTCTTTTATGTTTAAAAATTTCCCAACTTCTACTGACTTACCACGAGAAATAATACTTAAGTATTGTTTTTTACTATCTGAATAAATTTTTAATCTCAACCACGTAGGATCGATAACCTTTAAACTTTTAGTTCCTGTTTTACTAACATTAATTATTAATAGCTTTTTCTTCAGTATTATTCTGTCGTACATTTTGGAGTCTTTCTTATATTTAATAAATGCAAAATACAGAAAGATAAAGTCTGCTAATAAAAAAATTGAAACTGGCCAAGCGCCTATAAATAGAAAATAGAATGATGCAAAAGAAGTGGCAACAAAAAATATTGTAAAAAAAATAATCAGAGTAAATAGTGTAAGTGACTTATTTGGATAAATTTTTAGATTTAAAAAATTATATGGGTTTTTCTTAATCATAATATACTAATATAGATTTTCTTTAGCTAATTACCACAAGTTCATAATCTTTTATAGTTTTACTTTATTAAAAAGAAATAGACCTAAAAACAGAAATATTAAAATTGAAGCCATGCCAGCCTTTTGACTTTCAAAAACTGCAGTGAAGGTGGCGACTAACAATGGCCCCAGAAAGTTTGTTATTTTTCCTGACATAGCATAAATTCCAAACAATGAGTTGATGTTTTGTCTTCCAGATAAACTAATTAGGGCTGTTCTGCTGCTGGATTGTATAGATCCTATAAACAGACCAAGCATAGTTCCAAGTATCCAGAAATATAATTTATTTTTAATAATTANAATTNTTAAACATACTAATATNANTAATATTAAAGAAACTATAATTACTTTTTTAGCACCAATCCTATCTTCCAGAAAACCAAATATATATGCTCCTATTGCAGCAGCAATGTTTATGACAATACCAAAAAGTATAATATCATTAAAACTAAAATTAAATGTACCAGTTGCGTATATTCCTCCAAAACTAAACAAGGTAATAAGGCCATCAGTATAGAGCATTCTAGCTATAAAAAACTTTATTTTATTTTTATCTTTTTTTAAAAGTTTAAGATTATTTAAAAAGTTTGAAAATGAGTATTCTTTTTTGGTAAGTTCATTTTTTTTACAATTAATTAGAAAAGGGGCACTAAATATTAAAAACCAGATTCCTACTATAGGGCCACAAATTCTAATATTTTCATATTCTTCTTTATTTAAAATAAATATTGATTTTTCTGGAATTAAAAAAAGAGTTAATATTAAAATTAAACAAAATATACCACCGAGATACCCCGAAGCCCAAGCTTTGCCTGAAAATTCTCCATAATTTTTTTCACCTCTAAAATTAATTAACTGTGAATTATAAAAAGCTTGCCCAATTTCAAAAAATAAATTTGATATTAAAATTATTAATAAAAATAAAAGTATATTTATATCTTCATTTGCAAACCAGAGAGTAGAAGACAGCATTGCAACAATTAATGTAGAGAACACTAAAAAGTTTCTAGAAAAATTTTTTTTGTTATCAGCTAAATATCCTAGATATGGTGACATTATAGCTATAAAAAACCCAGATAGAGCCATTGTCCAACCCCATAAAGCTGTTCCTGAGATTTTATTACTTGCTATAGTATTAGTAAAATAACTTGAAAAAACAAATGTGATAACAATAGTTGAATAAGGAGAATTAGCCCAATCAAATAAATAATAATAAAAGTTATTTTTTTTGCTTTTTTTCATTTGAGACTTTTAATCTTTTTAACGTTTTAGAAATCATTATTGCTCTTAGTGCATTGCTTTTGTAAACTGTTGAAGATGATGAAATTAAACTAGGGTTGAATACAGATAACCTTCTCCAATAATCATTTACATTATCTAGAGAATAGCCAGCTTTGAATGCTATTTCCACTCCCTTAAGGTCAGCTTCTGTTTCTTTGTTATGTGTGCTAAATAAAAAAAAACTGTTTAGATTTTTCAATTTAGGAATATCTAAATAGTTAATTGTAAAATTATTTGCTTCAGTTCCTTTTTTATAATTATAGTGATAAATATTATGAGCAAGCTCGTGTCCTATTAGAAAGGCTAGCTCATCTTCGGTTTTAGCTAACTTTATTGCTGCTAACGTTATAAAGACTTTTTCTCCATCTGCAAATGCATTAGGAGAAGACGCAGGCATTGCTTGCACATTGTAATTGCATGCCTTTATTCCTTGAATACTTTTTTTTATAACTTTATCATTTCTCAGTATTGTAAAGTTTATTACAGAGGAGTGAGTTAAGGATTCCTTTAACTTTTCTCTAAAATCCCAAACTTTTTGACTATTGATTTCTAAAATAATATCTTTTTCAAGCAGCTGTGACTTGTAAGCGGGGCTGTTTTTTGCTACAGAAATAATGATAGGAAAACTTACTGTATCATATTTTTTAAAGTAATAAGGGTTTATTNCTCTATTGAGCAATAATCTATAATAGCTAGAGTCATTTTTAGGCAAATCTTGTTCAGTAGCAAAAAGAACTCCTAATGAATATGAGCCATTATGNTTACAAATATCTATATTNNNTTTCAAAATAGGCCANGATATTTTATGAAGNAGTTTTGAGGCANNAATCATTTCANTNATTAATATTTTTTTTTGTAAAAAAACCTCTTNTTCTTNATCNAGTTGACTTACGTTAGGAAAATNAAAAGATATATTTTTGNTATTATTAGAACAAGAGNNAATAATAANTACAAAGNAAATAATTAATAAATTTAAATAAACTTTCATTTTTTTTTTGGAGCGGGCGAAGGGATTCGAACCCTCGACCCCAACCTTGGCAAGGTTGTGCTCTACCCCTGAGCTACGCCCGCTTAAATTACATAATAAAACATAATAGAATTTTAAGCAAATAACTACTGTTTATATGTTAATTATATTATTATTGAAATATTATAAAGAAATACTAGACTCTATAATGCAGATAACAAGATAATATGACTGATAATAAAGATTTTATAACAGTGTCCTGTGATGGGACAAACTCAAAAGAGGAATTTAAAGAGAATGAGCAAAACAGCAAACATCCTCTTATTTATTTAAAAGTTCCTTTTAATAGTAAAGTTTTTTGTCCATATTGTGGTAGAGAATTTTTAAACGGAAATATGTAGGCGTGAATAGATGATAAATAGCTCAGATAATTTCATTGAAGATGTAGATGCTACTTCTTTTATTGATAAAGTAATAAAAAAATCTAAAAGTGTAGCGGTTATAGTTGATTTTTGGGCTCCATGGTGCGAGCCATGCAAGCAAATCACTCCAATACTTGAACAATTAACAGGACAGTTTAATGGCAAAGTTAACCTGGTTAAAATCAACATTGATGAAAACCAACAGCTTGCACAACAATTAAATATACAGTCAATTCCTACTGTAATGGCCTTCTACGAGGGACAGCCCGTCAATGGATTTGCGGGCTTAAAAAGTCCCGAAGAGATAAAGGTCTTTTTTGAAGAAGTTGTTTCAGTATCTTCAGTTTCCGCTGACTTAATTGACAATCTTAACAAAAAGTTAGAGGCAGCTGAGTTATTTTTAGAAAAGAAAGAAGTAGAAAAAGCCATGGAAATTTTTTCTGAGTTAATAGCATCAGAATTACCCAAAAAGGAAATGAGCAGATCTATGAGCGGTCTAGGAAAATGTCTTTTAGAAATGAACAAACTAGAGGAACTTGATGATTTTTTAAACCAGCTAGAAGAAGATCTTAAAAACAGCAACGAAATAAAAGAATTGATTGAAGCAAAAAATTTCTTTTCAAGTATATTAGAGAAGTCTGAGGCTGAAGCACAAAGTTCAAATACATTAGATGATTTTGAAAATAAACTAAAATCTTCTAGGAAATTTATTTTAGAAAGAAATTACAGTGATGCAGTAGATGGATATTTATTCATTATTGAAAAAAACTCTAATTGGAATGACGGAATTGCAAAAAACGAACTTCTCAGCTTGTTTTCTTTCCTAGGTAATAATAATAGTGTTACTATAAATGGAAGAAGTCGCTTACTAAATATTCTTTATAAATAATGATAAAAGAGGCGAAAAAAAAATTGAACTTTTAATTCAAAATTACTTTGAAAAGATTTATGGGAAAATTAAAGTTTGTTCAAAAATAAAAACCTGGAACCTCTCTCTTACTCATTCTAAAAAATATATTGATGAAAGAATTTTACTTCTNGGTGACTCAGCTCATTCTATCCATCCTCTAGCAGGTCAAGGATTCAATTTAACAGTAAGAGGAATTCAAAAAATCTATAATTTTGCTAGAATAGAAATAAATAACTCAAAAGATATTGGGAAAAAAGAGTATTTATTTAATTACTCAAATAAACATTATCTTGACGCGTCTTTGCTTATAATGGTAACTGATAAATTAAATCTTTTTTTTTCCAACTCTAATTTTTTGTTTAGAAGCTTAAGAAGAAGAGGTCTTACATTTTTTAGTAGAAGTAAGTTAGCAAGAAATATTTTTAGAAATTACGCTACAAAAGGGTCTTTGCTTTCTATTAAGAACGACTAATCTTCCTTGCCTCTTCCAATAACAAAATAGGAATTCCCTCTTTTATAGGAAAAGCTAAATTTGCTTTACTGCTTAGTAATTCATTATTTTTTTTGTCATATGATAGTTTTTCCTTGGTAACTGGACAAACTATTATATCTAAAAGACTAACGTCAAAACTATCTTTACTATCTTTCTTCATTTAGTTAATGGTCTCGTTATCATTTTCATTTCCCTCTAAGGTATACATTCTCAATAATGAAGTTAAAACATCTACTCTATCTTGCAAAGTAGTTGCTTCAAGTATAGCTTGCTTTTCTAAAACTTTAAATGAGCAGATTTGAGGAATAGAAGCTAAAATTTGTTCATTTGAAATCTTAGAAATTTCATTTAAATCAACATTTATACTATTTTTATCAAAGTACTTTTTTAATTCCATTAGTAGTGTACTCAAATTCAAAAGGTGATAATCATTTTTCAAATCATTCAGAAATGGGCTCCAGTCAGGTTCTATTCTTCTAAAACCCTTTATTAGTGTTAACTCTTTTTTTATTTTAAATCTTAATGTTCCTGAAAGCTCTATCAAAAATCTACTATCACTAGTTTCAGTAAATGAAATAATTTTTCCTGCACATCCTACAGGATATAATTTTTTTTCATTTTTATTTTGATGAACTACTGGCTGAATCATTCCAATAAATCTATGAGTGCTCAACACAGACTCTATCATTGCTATATATCTTGGCTCAAATATATTTAAGGGCAAGTTTCCAAAAGGAAAAACAACAGCACCAGGAAGAGGAAATATTGGTATGGTATGGGGTAAATCAGATTTAGAAAAATTTTTTATCATTATTTATAAAGAATATTTAGTAAGCGACTTCTTCCATTTATAGTAACACTATTATTATTACCTAGGAAAGAAAACAAGCTGAGAAGTTCGTTTTTTGCAATTCCGTCATTCCAATTAGAGTTTTTTTCAATAATGAATAAATATCCATCTACTGCATCACTGTAATTTCTTTCTAAAATAAATTTCCTAGAAGATTTTAGTTTATTTTCAAAATCATCTAATGTATTTGAACTTTGTGCTTCAGCCTCAGACTTCTCTAATATACTTGAAAAGAAATTTTTTGCTTCAATCAATTCTTTTATTTCGTTGCTGTTTTTAAGATCTTCTTCTAGCTGGTTTAAAAAATCATCAAGTTCCTCTAGTTTGTTCATTTCTAAAAGACATTTTCCTAGACCGCTCATAGATCTGCTCATTTCCTTTTTGGGTAATTCTGATGCTATTAACTCAGAAAAAATTTCCATGGCTTTTTCTACTTCTTTCTTTTCTAAAAATAACTCAGCTGACTCTAACTTTTTGTTAAGATTGTCAATTAAGTCAGCGGAAACTGAAGATACTGAAACAACTTCTTCAAAAAAGACCTTTATCTCTTCGGGACTTTTTAAGCCCGCAAATCCATTGACGGGCTGTCCCTCGTAGAAGGCCATTACAGTAGGAATTGACTGTATATTTAATTGTTGTGCAAGCTGTTGGTTTTCATCAATGTTGATTTTAACCAGGTTAACTTTGCCATTAAACTGTCCTGTTAATTGTTCAAGTATTGGAGTGATTTGCTTGCATGGCTCGCACCATGGAGCCCAAAAATCAACTATAACCGCTACACTTTTAGATTTTTTTATTACTTTATCAATAAAAGAAGTAGCATCTACATCTTCAATGAAATTATCTGAGCTATTTATCATCTATTCACGCCTACATATTTCCGTTTAAAAATTCTCTACCACAATATGGACAAAAAACTTTACTATTAAAAGGAACTTTTAAATAAATAAGAGGATGTTTGCTGTTTTGCTCATTCTCTTTAAATTCCTCTTTTGAGTTTGTCCCATCACAGGACACTGTTATAAAATCTTTATTATCAGTCATATTATCTTATTATCTGCATTATAGAGTCTAGTATTTCTTTATAATATTTCAATAATAATATAATTAACATATAAACAGTAGTTATTTGCTTAAAATTCTATTATGTTTTATTATGTAATTTAAGCGGGCGTAGCTCAGGGGTAGAGCACAACCTTGCCAAGGTTGGGGTCGAGGGTTCGAATCCCTTCACCCGCTCCAATATATAATTTAATTGCTAGATAATATTATGAGTTATATCAAAGTATTTTTATTTTTTTTATTATCAAATCATGCTATTTCTAATGATTTTATAAGCATTAAAGAAGTTACCAATAAAGCAAACCTTAGAAAAGGACCTGGCGAATGGTACCCTATTAAATGGATAATAAATGCTCCTAATCTCCCCTTGAAAGTTTTAGAAAGAAGTCAAACTTTTAATAAAGTTGAACTGCATGACGGCACGCAGGGTTGGCTTTCAAAGATATTAACTACTAATAAACACAACTTGATAGTTATTGAGGATTCGAATTTAATTAATAAAAATGGTAAAATTAAAGCTAAAGTTTTAAAGCATTACATAATAAGGAAGCATAATTGCTATTTAGAAAAAAAACAAAAATTTTGTAAAGTAGAAATTAAAAAAGTTAAAGGTTACATAAGAAAATCTAATTTATGGGGCTATTGAAATCATATAATAAAGTCTTTTATTAATTCTTCAATAGTACTAGTATTAAGCAATGTAGAATGTTTGTAGTTATGATGGTTAATACACAAAGAAATTTTATCTTTATTTTTTTTAATATTATTAATATTTTCATCATTAAATTCAAAATGAACAAATTGTACTGACGAGGCTTTTCCATCTGCGGTTGTGCGATCTCCATCTAGCTCTGCTTTACCTTCAATCTTAATATTATCGATCATTATACCTATTTTTTCTTCGAAGCCGCCCATTTTTCCTAAAAACTCGGCTCTTTTGATTGGAGTATCTATCTCAACCATTACGGTAGCTACTAACTCTTTTCCATTTGGTACCAAAGATTTATAAGCAGCTATTTCTTCCTTTACTTGTTCTTTACCACCATTTTCTATATAAACCATTTCATTTATCTGATGAATAATTGTATCTTTATTTTCAAAATAAACCGTAATATAAGGGCCTATATCTATCCTTCTAAGTTTTTTTCTTAAAACCATATTTTCTCTAAGAGTTTTTCTTTTACCTATATATGTACTTCTTGATAAAATTTCTCTTTCTTCTATAACATTTGAATAATTCATAAAACCTCTCTATATTTTTTTAAATCTTTAAGTATATTTTCAGAATTTGCTATCACGTAGTTATTATCCTGAGTATTATTTACAAGCCCTTCTTAAACACGCGTATTTTTAACAACATTATTGTCTAACAACATAACATGTCTTACTTCTCTTAAACTAAGGTTATTTTTTTTAGCGAACATACCTATATTCTTATGAATTTTAATAAACCATTTTAAATGATTATATCCGCTTAAAATTTCATTTCTAAGTCTTTTTTTAAACATAAAGTTTTTTATATTAATCATCCATTAGCCCTATAAATCATATGATTGTGCAATTAATTCTATTGGATGATATATTTTATCATTTCTGTTTTTTAAACTTTTATGTTCATTGATATCTTGTAAATGCAATCCAGCAAGTGGACAAGTAGATGCAATAATATCGTCATCATTTTTAAATACCTGCTTTGCTGCAGATAACCCAACTTTTCTTGCTGTTTTATTCCATTTTTTTTTAATTCCCCATGTACCACCATGTCCTGAACATTTTTCTATATTTATAGTTTTAGTGTTAGGTATTAGCCTAAGTAACTGTGCCGACTTTGGTCCTATATTTTGAGCTCTACTATGACATGAACTATGCAAAGTTATATTTTTATCCAGGCTTTTCATTCCTGCGACTAAACCTTTCCTATTGTTCAAATCCCATAAATACTCGTCAATATCCATAGTGGATGAAGCTAATAAAGCAACATCTTTATTATCAGGATTTAATAATGGCCAATGTGATTTTATCATTAGTGCACATGAAGCAATAGGAGCTATAACTTTAAAACCTTGATTGATTTTTTCACTTAGTTTTTTTGCTACATCAACAGCAGTTTCTTTTACTTCATTTACTTTACCTTGTTCTAACTGAGGCATTTTACAACAACCTTCATAGAATTGCTCCATATATATTTTGTTTTTTTCCAAAACCTTTACTAATGATACTCCAATTTTTGCATCATTGTAATTTACATAACAACTAGTAAATATTAATACTTTTTCGTTATAATTTTTTTTGAATTCAAATTTTTTCTTATATTTTAAAAAAAAAGATTTAAAACTTAGCTTATTAAATTTAGGCAACGTAGCAGAAGAATCTATACCTATAAAAAACGATAAAATTTTTCTAAAAAGATTTCTTTTTTTATTTAATAAAAAATTTGTTAATAAAGATAATAAAACACCTATCTTCCCATTAATATCAGTTTTAGCAATTTGTGCATCTAACAAGTTTTTTGTTTTACTATTATCTATAGCTTTAAATCTAATAAATAATGAAGGTATATCAATTGCAAATTCATGAGGTGGTACATAAGGACAACTTACCATGAAACACATATCGCACAATGTACAAGCATCAACAACTCCTTGAAATTTTTGTGATTCTACTGTATCCAATTCCATAGATGGAGCTTCGTCAATAAGATCGAATAATTTTGGAAAACTGTCACATAAATTAAAACATCTTCTACAACTATGGCACACGTCAAACTGTCTTCTTAATTCTTTATCAAGCTCTTTTTCATCCCAAAAGCTAGACTTGTCAATGTTCATAGGTTCTCGCTCTGGTTTTCTTAAGCCACCCTCAGTTACCATAGTTTTCTCTCTTCATGTTAAAATATAATTTTAAAGTTAGTACCGCATAATAACAATATGCGGTACTAAATTTTTATTCCGCTAATGTATCTAAAGCTTTTTGAAATCTACCTGCATGACTTCTTTCAGCTTTTGCTAAGGTTTCAAACCAATCTGCAATTTCTTCAAAACCTTCTTCTCTAGCAGTTCTTGCCATACCAGGATACATATCTGTATATTCATGAGTTTCTCCTGCTATTGCTGCCTTCAAATTATCTGAAGTTGATCCTATTGGTTCACCAGTAGCTGGATCGCCTACTTCTGCTAAAAATTCTAAATGCCCAAATGCGTGTCCGGTTTCTCCTTCAGCTGTAGAACGAAAGACTGTAGCTGCATCATTGAAACCTTCTACATCAGCTTTTGATGCAAAATATAAGTATCTTCTGTTTGCTTGAGATTCTCCAGCAAAAGCTGCCTTTAAATTCTCTATTGTTTTACTTTTTGATAATGACATAATAATCTCCTTCCGGTTATAATATTTTTACGTTTTATATTTAAATTAGATCATTAGAATGAATCTAAATTACTAAATATAAGGATTATTACAACCTATATAGACTATAGAAAAAACTTATACTTTAGAACCATTCTAAATTTTTTTTATATTTATCACTATATCTACTGATTTAATTCTTTTACCGTTAGGTATTTTAGGAAATTTAGAAAATTTTATTTCTTTTTCTGCTACGTCTGCTAAAGTCTCTTCTTCTTCATCGTAAAAATGATGATGTTTAGAAAGATTAGTATCAAACCACATTTTACCCTTTTTGACTAAGACCTTTTTTAAGAAACCCTTATTAGATAGTTCATTTAAATTGTTATAAATAGTTGCCCTAGAAATAAAAACTTTATTCTCTGCTAACATTCTTTTTAACAAATAAGCCGTTACATGTATTTCTTTTTGTTTTATTAGTGTCTCAGTTATAGCTATTCTTTGAATAGTTGGTCTTAATTTTAAATTTTTCAAAATTTCTTTAGCTTTTTTGCTATCAATACACATTCAATCTCCCGTAACTATTCTATCAATTAGCTGTTTTACAGTTGGAATAAATTTATTGGAATAAAAAGGATCTTTAGCAAATCTCCATGCATTATGGCCAGCAAACATAAGTTCATTGTCTACTTCATTATCATGAGCAACATTCTGTAATGTTTTTTGAATGCAAAAACTCCTAGGATCAACTAATTTACCAGTAAAGTACTTATCACTATCTTTCCAACTTGAAAATTTACATTGACTTAAACATCCCATACAATCCGTCTGATCTTTTTTAATTTCTGCAGCTTTTTCTTCCTCTACCATAATAAAAGTATCATCTGGTGTCTTTAAAGGTTCTTTGAAGCCCTGTTTAATAAGATTTAAAATTTTATTTATATCCTTCTTATTGACTAAAAACGATTTTTTTTTATTTCCTAATTTTATATCTTGTTTATCTTCTAAATATTCATTAGAGTTTGTTTTTAAAAAGAATTTAAACTCTCTCTCTACTCTAGACATTAACTCTTTAATAAAAGAATTTTTTACTGCTGATGAATAAAATCCTGTAGGACTAAATCGATGTAGCTTAATATCTCCTTTTGTTAAAGTAAATAATCTTTCCTTCCATGCTTTAGGGATAGGACTTTCTTTAGTTAAAAGTGGCCTAGTTCCAAACTGGAATACAATTGGACCAAGTTCAGGATTATCTATCCAATCGCTCCATTCTGATAAATGCCAAACTCCTCCTGCCATTACTATAGGTATATTATCTAAACCCACACTACGCATAAATTTTCTCAACAAACTTACCCTTTCATATGGAGCTTCTGGTTTGTTGGGGTCCTCTAAGTTTGATAAGCCATTATGACCTCCAGCTAACCATGGATCTTCGTAAACCACCCCACCTAATTTAGGTATAAAATTTTTATATGCTCTTAAGAATAATATTTTAAAAGCTCTAGCAGAAGAAACTATAGGATAATAAAATATATTAAACCTAGAAGCAATTTCAGCTAACTTATATGGCATTCCTGCCCCACAAGTAACTCCATGTACAATCCCTTTAGTTTTTTCTAAAACACTTTCTAATATTCTCTGAGCTCCACCCATTTCCCATAAAATATTAATATGTATTCTTCCCTTTCCAGAAGATAACTCATGAGCTATTTGAGCTTGTTTTATACCACCTTTAATACCATAATCTATTAATTCCTGATGTCTTTCTCTTCTATTTTTTCCTTTATAAATCTGTCTTATTATACTACCATCATCTCTATAATCATCTGGGTTTACACCTGAAAAAGTGCCAACTCCTCCTGCAGCTGCCCAGCTTCCTGAAGACAGTCCATTGGATACAGCCACTCCCTTTCCTCCTTCAATTAAAGGTAGTACCTCTTTACCAGAAATTAATACAGAATTTAAATTTTTAAACAAATTATTTAAATTTCCTTTCCTGTCTTTTGATCTACCTCTTTCATGCTCAGTTTTACTTTTCCTCTTCTGTCAAAACCGATTACCTTTACTGAAACGTCGTCTCCCTCTTTTACTACATCTGTAACTTTTTCAACTCTTTCTTCAGATAAGGCACTTATATGGACAAGACCATCTTTTTTTCCAAGGAAATTAACAAATGCACCAAATTCCATTATTTTTACTACCTTACCTTTATAAATTTTGCCTTCTTCTGCCTCATCTATTATATCATGAATTAATTTTTTAGCCTTATCAATATTTTCTTGCTCACTAGATGCTACTTTAATAACGCCATCATCATTTATATCAACTTTCGCCCCGGAAACCTCAACTATTTCTCTTATAACCTTACCTCCTGCACCTATCACTTCTCTAATTTTATCTTTTTTAACAGTCATAGTTATCATTTTAGGAGCATATCTGTTCATTTCTGAGTTTGGTTTATTAATTTCCTTATCCATTACTTTTAATATAGTAGTTCTACCTTTTTTAGCTTGCTTTAATGCATCAGCCATTATTGTTTTTGTGATTGAATCTATCTTTATATCCATTTGTAAAGAAGTTATACCATCTTTAGTACCAGCAACTTTAAAATCCATGTCTCCTAAATGGTCTTCATCTCCTAGAATATCTGATAATACAATAAAGTTATCTCCTTCTTTAATAAGGCCCATTGCTATCCCTGCTACCTGTTTACTAATTGGAACTCCAGCATTCATCATAGCTAAAGAGCTTCCACAAACAGTTGCCATAGAAGAGGAACCGTTAGATTCAGTAATTTCTGATACTACACGAAGTGTATATGGAAAATCTTCATTGCTAGGCAGAACTGGATTAATGGCTCTCCAAGCTAGTTTCCCATGACCAATCTCTCTTCTTCCCGTACCTCCCATTCTACCAGCTTCTCCAACTGAATAAGGAGGAAAATTATAATGTAACATAAATTTTTCTTTATGCATTCCATCCAAAGAGTCAATCATCTGTTCATCATCTGAGGTACCTAATGTCAAAGAAACTAATGCTTGAGTTTCGCCTCTTGTAAACAATGCTGATCCATGTGACCTAGACAATAAACCTGTTTGACAATTTATCTGTCTGACATCTTCTACTCCTCTACCATCTATTCTTTTTTTTGTTTTAAGTAATTTTGACCTAACAAAACTTTTTTGGAATTTATAATATGCTTGATTTAGTAAGTTAATATCTAGTTCTTTTTCTTCAGCTAATTCATTGACCTTTACTTTAATATTTTTTAGAGCTTCTGCTCTTTTTGATTTTTCTCTAATTTGATAAGCACTTTCTAAATCTTTAATAAGAGTTTCTTCTATTAACTTAACTTCTTTATTTAAATCTAGATCTTTTAACACCCATGGATCTTTTGCAGTCTCTTTTGCTAAATCTATAATTAAATTCAATACTTCTAAATAAGATTTTTTTCCAAACTCTACTGCTTCTAACATAATTTCTTCCGTTAATTCATTTGCTTCAGATTCAACCATAAGCACACCTTTTTTTGTACCTGCAACAACCAAATCCAATTCACTTTCTAACATCTGCTCCTTAGTTGGATTTAAAACAAATTTATCTTTAATTCTAGCAACTCTTGTAGATGCTATAGGGCCAAGAAATGGAATTCCTGAGATAGTAAGTGCTGCAGAGGCAGCAATTATAGCTGGAATATCTGCATTGTTTTCATTATCATAATTAATGACTTGGCATATTACTTGAACCTCATTTTTAAAATCATCCGGAAAAAGCGGTCTAATAGGTCTATCTATAAGTCTAGAGGTTAATGTTTCTTTATCACTTGGTCTTCCTTCTCTTTTTAAATATCCTCCAGGAATTTTACCAGCTGAATAAAACTTCTCAACATAATGAACTGTTAAAGGAAAAAAATCATTACTACCATCATTTTCTTTCACACCAACAGCAGTAGCTAAAACTTGAGTTTCTCCATAAGTTACTACAACAGCTCCATCAGCCTGCCTTGCAATTTTTCCTGTCTCTATGGTTAATTCTCTTCCACCCCATTCCAAGGATTTTTTCGTAATTTCAAACATTTTTTTTCCTTAATTTATTTTTTGATTATTTTCTAAGACCTAGTCTTTTTATTAAAGACTGGTAATCTTCTTCATTTTTTCCTTTGAGATACTTTAATAACTTTCTTCTATTATTAATCATTCCTAGAAGCCCTCTTCTAGAATGATGGTCTTTTTTATGAGTTTTAAAATGTTCGCTTAACTCATTAATTTTTTTTGTCAATAAAGCTACTTGTACCTCAGTTGAACCGGTATCAGCATCTTTCTTTCCAAAGCCTTTAACTATTTCTTTTTTTTCATTAACGTTCATCGTCACCTTACCTCCAAAGCCTAATTATTAAAGTTACGTCGTGGTATAATATACCCTTTTTTTAAATTAGCAATAGAAACTAATTCAGAATTATTTTTTATTAAAAATAAAGAGTCTTTTTCGATATTGTTATAATGTTTATTCATAAAGACTACTTTACCATCTTTTAACATATCTGAGTATTTTTTTTCTAATTTTATCTCTTCAATGTTTTTTAACACATAGTCAATTGGCAATAATTTATTTTGCAAATCTACAATACTTATATCGATAAGTCTCTCATAATTAATAGAGTCCGAAATATTGAAATAAGAATTTTTTAACCTAACTATATCAGAGGCATGTCCTAAAGTATTTAATTTTTTAGCCAGATCTCTTGCCAGAGCTCTAACATACGTACCAGGCCCACAACTGACAAAAAATTGAGCTTTATGATCACTATAAGTCTTTATTAATATAAATTTATAAATTTCTATATTTTTTTTCCCTATTTCAAATTTT
>NHHF01000142.1 GCA_002171155.1 Betaproteobacteria bacterium TMED156 | reverse complement strand
CTTTCACGCCCAAGAGGGTTTTTCATGAGATTTAATCCCTCATCGGTTCCAATGAGAGAAAAATATTCTTTAAACGGCATGTAAGAATCAAGTGGTGAAGCAATAACCGGGAGTCCCATTGCAAGACTAGTTAAAAGTCTTC
The DNA here is from genome assembly GCA_002171155.1 of Betaproteobacteria bacterium TMED156. The sequence goes on along the minus strand of NHHF01000142.1, from coordinate 19,600 downwards.
CTGGACTTACACCGCTTTTTCTTGGATCATCTTTATTGCTAGGAATAATGGAGTAATGAGATATCTTGGATGCTTTTCTCATAGTATCTACTGTCCACTTGGCAAGAGAAATTTCCATACCTTTTGGGGCATTTTTTGCTGCCTGTTTGACTGCATCCACAGGGTTGTTGTTAACCAAAATTATCAGCCTTCTTGGAGGTGCTTTGTGTATTTCAGTTTGAATAAACTCAAGCAACCAACCCAAATTAGTTATATGTCCAAACCACAAAGCAGTGGAAACGTCCAGTTGTCTTTTCCCAGGCTCAATAAAATCGACTTCAACAGGCTCAGGGATAACATATGTTTCCTTATCCCAAGAAGCAGCAACGTTACTTTTCATTCTATCAGATGGAAGTACAAGTGCATGAACCATAGGTTTGATTTTTCTATAGAAATCCCCAACAATTCCGGGGTTCACAAAGTGGTTATCTGTATAATCAAGAATTAATTTACCTTTTTTGCTGTGTAGTTTTTTTATTTTCTTTAGCCAAAAAGCCCAGCGTTTTCCAGAGTCATCTAGGTACTGTCCAGTATTACTATCAGGAACATATTTCGCCATAAAAACCAGATTTGGGTTGTGATCTGCCTGCCGAAAGTTTAGTGGGTATACGGTAATATCAGCTTTTTGACATCCTGATATACAAACCCCCGCTCGCATTCTACTGCTGGCCAACTCTGTATTGAACAACTCTTCAAAATCATTTGTTTTAAGATTGGAAACGAGCCACCCAACTTTCAAATCTGAATTTTCTGCCATTTTGAAATTCTCTTTTTTAAATTAAATACAAAATTTTTACTTCTTATACACATAGTTTAATACCTAAAGGTATTTTGAGAAGATGTTGGTGTTTCCTAATACTAAAACCTTGCACTTTAAAACTCTAAATTAAGTAAATTTTTAAACTAACTAAATATCTTAATTTTTATTATATATAAACTCATAATTCAAAAAATGTGCTTTGTTTTCATCCAGTCTTTTAATAAATAACTATTTTATTGATACAATTTAGAATAGAAACAAATGTGAATTAATATGACAAACAAAGTTTTCGTAGGTTACGACACTCGGGAAGATATTGCTTATCAGGTTTGCGAGCACAGTATTCAAAGATATAACGTCAAAATTGATGTAATGCCCTTAGTCCAGCAGGATCTTCGCCAGAAAAAAATGTATTGGCGAGAGGTTGATAAATTGGCATCAACGGAATTCACCTTTACACGATTCTTAGTTCCCCATTTGATGAATTATAAAGGTTGGGCACTCTTCATTGATAGCGACATCATTTTTTTAGAAAATGTTGATAATCTTTTCGCATTAGCAGATGAAAAATATGCTGTTATGTGTGTAAAACATGAATACAAACCCAAACCTGGACTTAAAATGGATGGCCAAGTGCAGACTGTGTACCCTCGTAAAAATTGGTCAAGTGTTGTACTTTGGAATTGTAGCCACCCTGCAAATGAGAGAGTCACTGTTGACAGTGTTAACAATCCAAACAACGATGGAGCATATTTCCACAGATTTACTTGGTTAGAAGATCATGAGATTGGAGAATTACCATGTGATTGGAATTGGCTTGTTGGTTGGTATAGGTCGGATGATGGAACACCTAGAGCACTGCACTACACAGAAGGAGGCCCATGGTTCAAGAATTACAGGGATTGTGAATTTAATGAAGAATGGAAAAACTGCTTATATCAAATGATGCAACTCAAGAGTAACTGTTGAATTTTTAACAATTACTCCCTTCCATAAATATCATCAAACCTTTCAATGTCATCCTCACCAAAGTAGTAACCAGATTGAACTTCAATGATTTCCAAAGGCTCGTCAAATGGATTCTCTAGTCTATGTTTAATACCCAATGGAATATAAGTTGATTGATTTGCTTCTAAAATAAAAACATCATCCCCCCTGGTAACTCTTGCCTTTCCTCGGACAACGACCCAATGTTCTGCTCTTTTTAGATGCCTTTGTAAAGAAAGTCTTCCACCCTGTTTTACAACTATACGTTTAACCTGGAAACGATCTCCTTGATCAATCGAATCAAAAAACCCCCATGGTCTTGTTACTTTTCTATGCGAGTGCGCCTGAGCGATATGTGCTTCTTCTAAAAGATTGACTACATCTCTAATTTTTTCTGCAGAGTTTATGTCGGAAACCAGAATTGCATCGGGAGTCTCGACAACAACTAAATCTTTGGTTCCAACTGCCGCTACTTCTCTCCCCATGGAGTATATAAAAGTGTTTTTTGTGTCGATAAAATGTGCCTTACCGTTTGATTTGTTTCCATGAGAGTCAGGTTCAAACAAATCTGCTAAAGCATTCCAACTGCCAATGTCACTCCAACCACTTTCGAGAGACACCATCCTGACATCGTCATATTTCTCCATTACAGCGTAATCAATAGATTCACTTCTGCAATTTCTCATTGATTCTTTATCGAGCAACAATAATTTTTCTAAAGATACACCATTCTCAACCGCTATTTTTACATGTTTAATGATGTCTGGTGCAAATCTCTCTAATGCAGATAATACAGTTTCTGAATAGGCCATAAAGCTACCTGCATTCCAAAAAACATTTTCATTTGAGATCAATTCCGTTGCCTTAGCTAAGTTTGGTTTTTCAATAAACTTATTTACAAGAAAGTAATTGTCCTGCTGCAATTTTGATCTAACCTTCATGTACCCATAAGCAGTACTTGGAAAAGTGGGTTTTGCTCCCAAAGCAACTATTGAGTTTCTATCAACTGAGCCCACAGCATTTAGTATCGTATTTAAATAGCTTGCTTCATCAGTTATGAAATGATCACTTGGACAAAAAACTAATATTTCATCTCTCTCAGCAACTAGAGCTGCTGCTGCCATAGCAGCAGAAGTATTTCTTGCAAATGGTTCTAGTATAAAAAAAGATGATGCGGATGAATCACTCACTATGTCTTGCATTAAAAATTGATGTTGGGATGAACCAACACAAATTGCCTCGTTTACTAGTTCAACAGAATTTGAATTAATTTTTTTTGAAGACTTTTCTGAGAAAAATCTATCCAGCGTTACCTGAAAAAGACTTTTACCATTAAAAATTGGAACAAACTGCTTAGGAAGTGCCTTACGAGACAATGGCCATAATCTAGTTCCAGAACCACCACAAAGAATCACAGGACGAATTTTTTTCAGCATAAGACATAAAATTTTTAACTAACCATTTCAGTATAACTATCAAATGCTGAAAACTTTAAATTATTAAAATTAAATTCTCAATCTCAATTTGTATTTATCAAATTTGCTAGAAATGCTTCAGAAATTACCATTGCACTTTTAAAGTCAGATTGCAAATTTTCAGAATCAAGTCCTGTGTAACGGATTTTAATAAGATCTTTACCATTTTTAGCCAAAGCTGTTATATCAAACCTTTGAATACCTTGTTTTGGAAATGCCGTAAATAAAACTGCATCAAAATGAGAACCCATAGACTTTAACTTATTGGATGAGAAATATTTAATCTTACCACTTGGTAAATTTTTGATTTTTTGAAGATTTTGAACTTCCGACATCAAAACTTTTTTAAAGTCGTAATTTTTTGAAAAATTATATATTATTGATAAAGCCTTGTTTTCTTTTGCATATACAATCTGTCTGTATTCGTTTTTTTTAATATCATCCACTTGAATAAAACCGTGAGCATTTTGAGGCAAGTGAAAGACATTATCTGCGTTAGTGGCAACTGAAAACAAAACAACAAATAAAAAAGAAAAAATTTTAGCTATTAAATTCATAAGTAAGTCCTCCTTAAATTTTTTTAAACTAACAGTGATAAAACTTGTTTTTATTGGCTTGGAGTGAGTGCATTAACCTGAGCATCGATAATTCTCTTGATCTGTACTCTTATTGCAGTCATATGTTCTACTGGAAATCCTGCTTGTTCAACCTCACCTATTAATGACTGGCTGATCCCGCTAGTTCTCACATTATCCAAAAATCCTCCATTTTCAACTGATGCGAAATATTTATCTCTTGTATCATCAGTAATCTCACTAATATTGATTTTTTTTTTGCAACTGATTAAGAAATATTTCTACCTATAAACTTGGATGATTCATCTTCAAGGGAGATGAGTTCAGAGTTAATTTTCTCTTGTAAAGTCGAATCAGAGGTATTTGATGGCTGCGTTATTTTCTTCTGAATTTGAACTAAAAAATCTCCAATCTTAGTTAAAGAATCTTTGTATATCTTTACAATTGTAGGAATTTTTGTGTATTCATCAATAGTATCTCTCAACAATAAATACTTAGTATAAGAACTCCTGATAGTTAATTCCATACGATCAGTGTTTGAATTATTTTTTAAACTTGAGTCAACAGAATCAATATTTGATATTTTTGCATTCTCTAATCTTGACAATAAATACTGAACAGCATCAACATGAGAAATTTCAGACATTTTTTTCAAAAAATTAACTTAATAGTGAAATAATCTCTGTTTCACTGTTCGGTGCTAATGCATTAACTTGGGCGTCAATTATTCCTCTAATTTGTGCCCTAATAGCAGTCATCAAGTCAGCCACAAAACCTGCTTCTTCTACTTCTGCAATTAGTGCCGAACTAATTCCTCCTGTTCTTGCCTCAGCAGTTGGAATAGCAACTGATGAAGTACTCCTATCTATGCTTGCTTCTGCAGATGCTATCACTGTTTGCTGTTCACTAATTTGTTTGAGTAACTCTTCCAGTGCGTCCAATGCATCAGCAATTTCAGCATCAGTCTTCAATCCTTCTGTAAATAAAGCTTTTGCATCACCCGAAAATTGACCAGTTGCAACTGATTGAAGTTGAGAGAAGTTCAATTTAGCTAACACTGGGAAAGCTGCTACGTTAATACTTCCATTTTTTCTGACAACTGGTTTATAAGCTTTTGCATAATCCGGTTCGGTATTTTGCCAGGAAATCACTTGAGAGGTACCAGTGGAAAGATCATAATCCTCGTCACTAAATCTAACGTACTCAAAGTTTTTCAAGACATCTGAGCCCTCACTACCGCTGTTAGCAGTTACTTGCGCGCTGGTGCCGTTACCTGTAATGGTGTAGTTTGACCTTACCCCACTAAATACTGCATAGTCAGTTCCTGCTCCACCATCTAATGTATCATTACCTCCATTACCTGTAATTTGATTGGATGCACTGTTACCTGTAATCGTGTCAGCTTTAGCACCACCTTTTGCATTTTCTATAACAGTGCTAAAAGCAATCATCAAGTTATCTTCTCCATCGTACCAGCCATCCTTGTATGGTGATGCATGGGTTCCCGTTGAAGCATTGGCACTAGCACTGGTGATGTGAGCTTGCAAAGTTGCTGAACTAAATCCCTGTCCAACATAATATGCTAATTGATCACTACGATCCCACATTCCTATTGAACTTGCTGTTCCACCATTAAGATTAATGTTCACAGCCTCGGTCTGATTTGATCCATCAATTGTGTCAGTACCTCCACTATCCACAATCGTTCTCATCATCACTGGCTTGTCATCATAAGAATAAGTTGTATCTCCTAAGTTTGTGTTGGTCGAAGTTCCATATAAATACTCAACTGCCTGAACATCAAAGATTCCTGGAGTCTCAGCGTATATAGTTGAAACGCTCAAAGAGCCTCCAGAGGTCGCCCAATACTTATTTCTATCCAGTGTTGTATATGACATAACAGATCTTCTGATAATGTCGTCATTGTCACCCAATGATTTGCCGGATGATGAAGCTCCTCCAAAGGTGTGGCTAAGACCAATGGCATGACCAACTTCATGTAAGACCGTGTAGTAGTTAAAGTTTCCTTGAGAAAATGGTCCTGAATACTCTGTTGTAAACCAGGCATCACCACCTGTTACTCCAGAGTTGGGATAATAAGCATATGCAGATCTGCTGTTGGTGCTAGAAGACTCTGTTGTACCCCTCAATCTGATTTCACCAACAGTATTTCCAGATTCATTAATCTTTTCAAAAGTCCAGGCACCTGACTGATCCCAATAATTCAAAGCTGTATCAAGAGTGGTCTCAGTTCCGGCTGAAGCAATAAGCGATTGACCAGCAGTACCTGTACTGAGCATATACGTATGAACAACTCCAGAGGTTTTGTAGTAAGAGTAAGACATCGTCTCTGTGGCTGATAAATCCCACTTTGGTCCAGCAAGTAAAGCATCAATATTAGTCGTACCCGTATGTCCAGCTGATGCTACATACCCAGTCAGATTTGCAGTAGATGTACCGGCACCCTCAGCAATGGTAATAGTATCGCTTCCCGGTCCAATCGCACGCCCTGCTCCTGATAATGAACCGGACTCAATCGCCCCTGCCGCCGCTGCACAAATTGGACAACCTGCAGCATTATGATTACCAGCCGCCTGATCTGCCATGTGAGCAAGATTTACCTCGATTTCTGCCAAAGTTTCAGCTTCAATTGAACCAAATTGGCCATTGTTCACAACAGTATCAAAATACTTCTCTTTAGTTTCAGATCCAATCGGACTTATGTTTATCTTTGATTGGGATGCTCTGATAATTACCGTCGAAATATACTCAGACATTTTATTCTCAAGGTCTTTTAACTCAGAATCCAGAACTTTTCGCGACTCAGATCCTTCGGCATGATTTTGCAACTCAACCAACTTTGACTTAATGGAAGTTAAATAATCACCAATAGTTGAAAGAGAATCCTTGGACACTTGAACAACAGAAGTAATCGTCGAATACTTATCAACCGTGTCTTTTAGTAAAAGGTATGAAGTATCTTTAGTAGAAATTGTTAAGTCGAGCGTATCAGCTTTATTGACAGTGGACTGGAACTTTGTTCCCGATTTTGACGAGCCAATACTTGAATCATCCATCGATTCAATTCTTTTGCTTAAAAAATTAGCAGCTGTAAGTTGTGATAATTCACTCATACATAAACTCGTCATTTATAAAGACACGATTATAAAGTCGGCAGAAATAAATTTTTTTTAATCAAATTTTGTTTTTTTGTTTCACTAAAACAACAAATTTTTAAAAATAAATTTTTTCATCCCAATAGTGTTATTACTTCAGTCCCTGTACTAGGTGCTAAAGCATTAACCTGAGCATCGATAATTCCCTTTATCTGTGCTCTTATTGCAGTCATAAGTTCTCCTACAAATCCTGCTTGCTCAACCTCCGCAATTAATGACTGACTGATTCCACCAGTTCGCGCATTAGTAGTGTTTGATGCAATAACCCCAGCAGCATTTTCATTTATGCTTATCTGGGCAGATGCAATGATTGTCTGTTGTTCGGAAATTTGTTTAAGTAATTCATCGAGCGCATCAAGGGCATCTGCAATCTCTGCATCAGTCTTGAGTCCTTCCGTAAAGAGTGCTTTAGCATCACCTTCAAATTGTCCGGTCGCAACAGACTGCAACTGGGATAGATTCAGCTTCGCAAGAACAGGAAAAGCGGCAACATTAATACTTCCATTACCCCTTACAACTGGTTTATAGGCCTTCGCATAATCTGGCTTAGTGTTCTGCCAGGAGTACCTGTCAAGATTTCCAGTTGAGAGATTATAATCAACCCCATCAGAAAATCTGATGTATTCAAAGTTCTTTAAAACATCTGAACCTTCACTACCAAAATTATCTGTAACCTGTGCACTGGTTCCGTTACCAGTTATCGTATAGTTTGCTTGTGCTCCACTGAATATCGCATAGTCTGTACCAGCAGCTCCATCTAATATGTCATTACCTTCATTACCAGTGATTTTATTACCAGCACTGTTTCCGGTAATTGTGTCTCCTTTTGCTCCGCCTTTTGCATTTTCAATAACTGAACTAAAAGCAATCATTAAATTGTCTTCGCCTTCATACCAACCTTTACTGTATGGCGATGGATGACTCCCTGATTGAGCAGCTGAATCAGCGTTATTTATGATTGTCTGAAGGCTGGCTGAATTCTGACCTTGTGCAACATAGTGAGCAACTTGCTCTGCCCTACTCCATTGACCAATACTACTTGCAGTCCCTCCATTCAAATCAATTCTTACTTCCTCTGTTTGATTTGAAGCGTCAATTGTGTCTGTACCACCACTATCAACAATTGTTCTGAGCATTACAGGTTTGTCATCATAAGAGTAAGTGGTATCTCCTAGGTTTGTTGTAGTTGAAGTGCCGTAAAAAAATTCAACTGCCTGGATANCAAAGATACCTGGTGTTTCTGCGTAAAAAATAGATGTTGATAACGAGCCTCCTGAGGTAGCCCAGTAATAATTTCTGTCAACACTTGTATAAGACATTACCGACCTGCGTTCTATATCATCATTTTGGCTCAGTGTTGCACCACTTTGTGAATGCCCAAATGGATGACTAAGGCCAATTCCATGACCAATTTCATGAAGAAATGTCGACCAGTTGTAATTTCCCTTAATAAAAGGAGTTCCATAAGGAGTGTTAAACCAGGCATCACCATTACGTGCTCCTGTACCCGGAAATGCACACAGAGCAGCAAACCCTGCTGAGGTTCCTGATTGATTTGTCTCTCGCATTCGTATTTCACCAACAACTGTTCCCCCTGCACTTGAGGTTTCAGTGACGTGTTCAAGAGTAAAAGCAGCAGCCTGATCCCATAAACCCATCATTTCTTTCACAATTAAAGTATCACCAGCTGAGTTAATTATCGAATTACCAGCCGTAACGCCAGCAGAACTGTCATAGGCATAACTATAAGTTACCCCCGACGTTTCATAATAAGACCATGACAAGGTCTCTACAGATGATAAATCCCATTTTTGTCCAGAAATCATAGCATCTACGTTTGTATTTGAAATTCCAGCTGTAGTCATACTAACTCTACCGGTTATTGAAGTTGAGTTAGTTACAGGTGCAAAATTTCGATTGTCGACCTCAGCTCCCGTAGTAATATTTAGGGGATTAGATGATTTAGGAGTATAGTTAGTGCCTGATATTTCACTTGACAAATTTTTCTCAGCAATTTCCGCAGCACAGATAGGACAATTTCGACTGTCATGATCACCTAATTGCTTTATAGCTGTATGAGCAAGATTAACCTCTATTTCAGCAAGCGTAGTTGCCTCAACCTTGCCAAACTGCCCATCATTAACAACCGAATTATAATACCTTTGATGAGCTTGCTTACCTATTGGACTAATGTTGATATTAGCTCTTGTTGACTTAATAATCACAGTTGAAATGTACTTTGACATTTCATCCTCTAAATTTTTTAATTCATTATTTAATGATAAAGTTAATTCAGGATCACCTGATGCAGATTGTAATTTTTCAAACTTTACTTTTATTTCAGCCAGATAATTACCAATTGTCGACAAAGAGTTTTTTGAAACTTGAACTAACGAGGTCATGTGAGCAAAATTGTCAATAGAGTCTTTTAAAATGAGGTACGAAGTATCTGAGGCAGTTATCGTTAGATCAAGTTTGTCGCTTTTGTTTAAACTTTTGTTGGTATTTGTGTTTGTGGAGGAGTTTATATTTAAAGCTTTTATATCATTTGGTAAACCGAGTCTATTGTTTAGAAATTCAACAGCTGTAACTTGAGACAAATCACTCATCTAAAATTCCATTTCAATAACCAAAGTAAAACTTTATGTCGTCAATAAACTTTATTTAATTAGCGTAAAAACAACAAAATATTAGTAATTTGTATAAATACGACAATAAAGTAGCAAAAATACAACATTTCAGAGTTTTTTGTGTTTTTCTAACTAGCCCAACATTCAAACAATTTGTTGAGTATTTCTTGGTGTAATTACCGATATTTGAAATTTAATTATCTCTTGAATCTGTGCTTTTATTTCGAACATCAATTCGGATATAAATCCAGCCTGCTTAACCTCTGCTACTAAGCTCAAACTAATTCCACCAATATTACTTCCCGTGTTGTTTGAATCTATTACAGAAGTGATAGTTTGATTAATATTTTTTTTCTCATTGGCTATTATTATTTGCTGTTTACTAATTTGTTTGAGTAATACTTCCAGTGCGTCCAATGCATCAGCAATTTCAGTATCAGTCTTCAATCCTTCTATAAATAAAGCTTTTGCATCACCCGAAAATTGACCAGTTGCAACTGATCTTATCTGTGTAAAGTTAACTTTCATTAAGATAGGAAATGCTACCAAATTAATGCTTCCATTAACTCTAACTTCAGACTTGTAAAATCTTGAAATATTAGGTCTATTAGTTTGTAGAACTCCGGATGATAAATCGTAGTCACCATCTGAAAACTTAACTTACTCAAAGTTTTTCAAGATATCCGAGCCCTCGCTACAATTAATACTTGAGTAGAAAAAAATCTTTTATTGATTTAGATTAATTTAATATATTTTTTGGCTTTCCTGAATCCCATGGTCCAGAATATGAAATTTCTCCAGACTTATCGGTAAGAGTTCCATCTCCATGCTGTTCTCCATTTTCCCAGTTTCCGACATATGTACTTCCGTCAAGACCCAAATATGTACCATGACCATGTGGTTGGTTATTCTCGAATTCCCCTATATATGTGGTGCCATTGGAACGAGTGTGAATTCCTAAGCCTGACCTTTTACCCAAAACCCACTGACCAACATATTTATCTCCATCAGGCCACATATAAGTTCCCTGACCGTTTGGCTGACCATCTAAAAACTCCCCTATGTATCTGGAACCATCGGGCCAAGTTTGATCTCCGTTTTCTTTTCCTTTACCAATAAAGTTTTCATCTTTTTTCAAAATTTTCTTTCAAATTTAAATACGAATAATAATGACACGATTTTTGCTTTAAAGCATTACTATCCTCCAATTAGTTTTGCGCAAAAAAAGAGGTAATTATTTGTCGGTTATTAATACAAATCTCAAGGCACTCATAACTCAAGATGCCTTGAATATAAACAATAGGCATCTTTCGACAGCAATGGAAAGGTTGTCTACTGGCTACAGAATAAATTCTGCTAAAGATGACGCAGCTGGTTTAGCTATATCTACTCGAATGGACACACAAGTTCGAGGACTAAGCATGGCAATTAAAAATGCTCACGACGGAATCTCGGTCATAGGCACTGCCGAAGGTGCCATGGAAGAAGTAACTAACATGCTACAGCGCATGAGGGAATTAGCAATTCAATCGGCAAATGATACAAATAGTGAAAAAGATAGAAAATATCTACAAGATGAAATAGATCAATTAGTTAGAGAAATTGACAGAGTTTCTGAAACAACACAATTTAATTCGATAAACGTTCTTGATGGGACTTATGAATGCAAGATTTTTCAGATCGGGGCCAATCAAGGACAAACGATGAATATTTCTATTGGTAGCATGTCATCAAAAGTTTTAGGTGTAGCTTTGTCAAATTCTGCCGCTACGGCAGAATATTGCCCTCCTCCTGATCCTATACTCACTGGTACAACTGCTCAGGGTACGAGCGCAAACCCAACTGTAGTAGATTTAGAATTCTTAAATAATTCAGGTTCAGATGCGTATTCCATGACATTCAAGGATGAATTGTCAGGTCTTACAGCTGTAATCACATCACTTAGTGTTGATCTTACAAATACTTTGAGTAAAAATAATTTTCGCGATACGATTAACCTAGCTTTTACAACCTCGCAGACTGACACAACAATTACTGGTAGTAGTCAAATGTCAAGTTCTTCAACATCTACTATAAATTTAACTACTACTACTTCATATGACAGAACTAAGTTTTCAATCTCAGTCGATGGAGGACCTAATGTTGAAATTGATGTAAGATCCGACCTTTTATCAACCTCGGGGATTGATACTACTAGTGTTACACAAACAATTCTCGTAAGCGCGATTGAAACCCAACTACAAAGACTATTTGATTCAAGGTTGAGTGTTGGGACTTCTGGTGGTTCATTTACTATTACTGACGACGAGGGGAGACGATTGAAAGTCACCCAAGGCGCCGGTGACGGATTTCTATTTGGGACCGATCCAGTAAACTGTGGAGCCTTATTGGCAAGAGAGACCACTAGGAACAATTTATCTGTTAATTGGTCAGCAAACATACTGACCTTAACTAACTCTGGAGGAGGTAAAACTACCATAAGCGACTATCAAGCACTCAATAACAGCCAAATACTTATGAATATCGTTGATAACAACCAAATTGATGGTCTATATGATCCTGTTCTACTTGCAACATCCTCTACAACAAATCTACCTACTGTGCCATCCGCTACATTCACAGGAAAAATCGAACAAACTCAAATGTCAATAAGATTCTCTGACAAAGTTGGGGACGGGTCCTCAGCTGAATACGCTTTTAAGCTGACCAACGGTCAAGGTGATATTTATGCACAATTTTCCGGTAGTGGACTTGATGTGTACAAAACCCTATCAGATGGCTCAATAAGAGAATCAGTTCTCTCAGCATTATCATCGGGAGTTACAAATCTTGGCCTAACGGACTCAAGCATTGACATTTCCGAATGGGATGTTGCGATGAGTGGAGATCACCTATTAATTACAAACAAGAAAGGAAGAGCATTAGCTGTTGAAGACTTTAGCAGTTCAGCTGGATATATGACTGCAACCCCAGTAAATGAACCTGGTTCGGCAAATATTCTTGCAGATAAAAATGCGTATTATTCAGAAACCAGAATAGGTCTCAACACGAGTGCATTTGGACTCGACTATTCGGCTTCCGGGACAGATCGTTTTACATTTGCACTTGATGGTGTAACAAATTCGGCAAATTTAACAGTCAATGTAAATGGATCAGCTGTTGGAGGTGGCTTGGTAAGTGGAGACAGCTTTGCTGCAAGTGTTCAATCCGCCCTAAGAGGAGCGGATATTATGATTAGGGATCCAAATGATGGAAGTGCAATTGCTACTGCAAGTTTAACTTCCATTACTGTTAAATACGATCCTGATACTGCTGAACTTGTAATAAGAGATCCAGCTGGAAGAGCCATAGGGTTTGGTATGGACTCATCAGCCAACAGTTTGTGTAATACGGGATATATTTTGTCCACTGCATTTGTGACAGGACCTCCTAACAAAATGTATACCGTTGATGTAGATTCATCAGTTGCTCAAGGTGACGTCTATAATGCTACTACTGTAACGCTAGATTTTAGTACATCAGATGTAGCATTTAATTTTCAATTAAATGGACAATATCTTGATGGATCTTCCTCAAGTACCGGGTCCGCCTTGATTGCAAGCAACATAATTGACTGGAATGCAGAATACCCTTTCGGTTCATCTGTTTTAAAATCTAAGTTAGATGCATTAATGACAGAACTCAATTCTGTTCATCCAAGAAACGTTTTTGAATATTCAATTTTTGGAGATCAGATTACATTTTATCAAAGAGATGGAGGAGAAATCATTCTGGGGGGGTATGTTTCATCAAGCAATAATAGAAAATTAACCGCTGAAGTTACACCCGGATTAGATCAAGGTGAAAAAATTACATTGAGTTTCAACGCCCATACAATTGCTTCGGGAGGCACTGCTGAGGGAACAGGTGCACTAACAACAACCGCAACACTTAATGTTGAGGGTGATGATATCTATTCAATGAAAATTTCAAACGGAACACAAAGTTATTCTTTCGACAGTACTATTGTTGATATTAGTAATTCCAAAAGTGTTGCTACTTTTGTTCAGAAACTTGAAGAATCTTTATTTGGATCAAACATCAACGCCACAATGGATCTCGATGGAAACATATTTTTTACCCGAGAAGACGGGGGCTTAATAATTCTTCAAGAATTCACTTCTGCTGCAGGAAGACAAGGCACATGGACACCAAATCCGGGACAGGGTAATTCTATTTCGCTGACTGGAAAAGGAATAATCGAATCTGCAACTACAAACTCCTTACTACTATCTGATTCATCATCATCAACCACAAAAAATATTTCCATGACAAGCAGTTCTGCAATTACTACTTACGTACCTATTGGTGATGAAGCAAAATTATCTGTTTCAAATATTTCCATTTCAACTCAAAAAGACTCTGAATTAGCAATAGATGCAATTGATTATGCTTTGGACTATGTTCAGGCAGAGAGATCCAATCTTGGTGCTATCCAAAACCGACTAACTCATACCATTGACAACCTATCAAATATCGTTACAAACACTGCAGCTTCAAGAAGTAAAATAAGAGATGCAGATTATGCAAAAGAAACCGCTGAATTATCAAGAACACAAATCATTCAACAAGCTGCAACAGCTATCTTAGCTCAAGCAAACCAATCTCCACAATCTGTTCTTCAATTGCTGCAGTAAGTTTCCGAATATTCAATTTTTTATTTATTTAGCCAACTCTTTCATCAATACTTCAATCAGTTCTTCTTTTTTAATTGGTACGTTTCCTAATCTTGAAACCTGAATTGCAGCAGCTACGTTTCCCAAGTAAGTTGCTTCCCATACAGAAGCACCTAGTTTTTTTGCAAGTGCAACGGTTGCAAGAAGAGCATCCCCCGCCCCTGCAGTATCTACTGGATTAGAATTGAATGCTTTTAAGGAATCAGTTTTGTAGTTTGGGTTATTAGCTAAAGCTACTAAGCCCTCAGCTCCCAGCTTTACTATCAAATTTTTTGCGTCAGATTTTTCAATCAAGCTATTACTGATTTTCTGAATTCCCGATTTAAAATCGTTTGTAGCCAACCTGACCTCACGCTCGGTAGCAGAAATTAAATGAGATCCTTTAAATCTTGAAACATCACTCATCTGAGATGAGGCTTGACTATCAGCAACATATGGTATTTTCTCTTTTCTACAATACTGGGATAAGGTGTCAACTAAATGCTGTGGTAGACATCCATAATTAAAGTCAGAGAAAATAACTGAGTCAATCTCTTTAATTTTTGATAAAAATTTATGAACAAACTCAATAGATTCTTTGTCTCCTAAATCATGAGATTTTAAGTTGTTGACTCTAAGTAAAGTTTTTGAACCGGATCGAAATCTTTGTTTAAGTGTTGTTGGTCTGGTGTTGTCAATAATAAAATGATGTTGTACACCGTACGTATCAAGTGATTTCTTCGCTGCCTCTCCTGCATCATCGTCTCCAACTACAGTAATATATGTTGATTTTGCTCCAAGTCCAGCAACGTGGGCTGAAACAATTCCAGCTCCACCAACAAAACGAGCAGTATCTATTGGGGATACAACAATTGTAGGGTCCTCTTGAGACATTCCAAGTGCTTCGCAATAAATATATTCGTCAATTATTAAGTCTCCTACAACAACAACGT
Organism: Betaproteobacteria bacterium TMED156; assembly: GCA_002171155.1. The sequence goes on along the minus strand of NHHF01000142.1, from coordinate 4,311 downwards.
TAAGTGATGAAAACGAATTAACTAAGTCAACAAGACGACTTTTTAAGATGGAGTGTCTGTCTAAAAAGAGATAATCACTTTTAAAATTTTTAAATTCTGATGCTCCAAGTAATTCTTTTCTAATGAGATCTCTCGATGAAAATTTGGCTTCATCGGAACTAAAAAGTAATCTTCCACCATAGTCTTCAATTATTTTCTTCTCCGAATTAGTCATGTATGAAAACTCTCTTCCCTTAACAACGATAGTAGGTTTCAAACTTTCAATTATTTTACCAAGAGCTTCGTTTGGGAAAATTAAAACTTCATCAATTGCTTCCAATTCTTTTAGGCTAGATAGTCTATCTTTCTCAGTTACAAACACCTCTGAATAATCATCGTCGAATAAGCCAACTACTAGAACATCACCACATGTCTTAGCGAAATTTATTAGCCTCAAGTGTCCAGGATGAATAAAATTAAATTTTCCCGAAATAAACACAATTTTTTTATTTTTATATTTCCTCAATAAATCGTTGATTTTTAACTCAAGTTGACTGGATAATTTATTTTTCACAATGCGTTAAATCCCAAAAAATGTTGTAATATTGATTCGTGTCCAGATTAATAGATGTACTCTTACTTGCTGCAGGGGAAGGTACAAGGCTTCGTCCAATTACCGATAACATTCCTAAATGTTTAGTCAAAATAGGGGGCAAACCTCTACTAGGGTATTGGCTTAACATATTAGACGATGATGCAGGAGAGGCAGCGAAGAAATCACTTGATACGTACGGTGTACAACATCATTTTATTATTGACAACACCAGACCAACAACACTTAAACAAAGATTTCGATCCGGTTCAAAAACTTTACTTAGAGTCAACAACTTAAAATCTCATGATTTAGGAGACAAAGAATCTATTGAGTTTGTTCATAAATTTTTATCAAAAATTAAAGAGATTGACTCAGTTATTTTCTCTGACTTTAATTATGGATGTCTACCACAGCATTTAGTTGACACCTTATCCCAGTATTGTAGAAAAGAGAAAATACCATATGTTGCTGATAGTCAAGCCTCATCTCAGATGAGTGATGTTTCAAGATTTAAAGGATCTCATTTAATTTCTGCTACCGAGCGTGAGGTCAGGTTGGCTACAAACGATTTTAAATCGGGAATTCAGAAAATCAGTAATAGCTTGATTGAAAAATCTGACGCAAAAAATTTGATAGTAAAGCTGGGAGCTGAGGGCTTAGTAGCTTTAGCTAATAACCCAAACTACAAAACTGATTCCTTAAAAGCATTCAATTCTAATCCAGTAGATACTGCAGGGGCGGGGGATGCTCTTCTTGCAACCGTTGCACTTGCAAAAAAACTAGGTGCTTCTGTATGGGAAGCAACTTACTTGGGAAACGTAGCTGCTGCAATTCAGGTTTCAAGATTAGGAAACGTACCAATTAAAAAAGAAGAACTGATTGAAGTATTGATGAAAGAGTTGGCTAAATAAATAAAAAATTGAATATTCGGAAACTTACTGCAGCAATTGAAGAACAGATTGTGGAGATTGGTTTGCTTGAGCTAAGATAGCTGTTGCAGCTTGTTGAATGATTTGTGTTCTTGATAATTCAGCGGTTTCTTTTGCATAATCTGCATCTCTTATTTTACTTCTTGAAGCTGCAGTGTTTGTAACGATATTTGATAGGTTGTCAATGGTATGAGTTAGTCGGTTTTGGATAGCACCAAGATTGGATCTCTCTGCCTGAACATAGTCCAAAGCATAATCAATTGCATCTATTGCTAATTCAGAGTCTTTTTGAGTTGAAATGGAAATATTTGAAACAGATAATTTTGCTTCATCACCAATAGGTACGTAAGTAGTAATTGCAGAACTGCTTGTCATGGAAATATTTTTTGTGGTTGATGATGATGAATCAGATAGTAGTAAGGAGTTTGTAGTTGCAGATTCGATTATTCCTTTTCCAGTCAGCGAAATAGAATTACCCTGTCCCGGATTTGGTGTCCATGTGCCTTGTCTTCCTGCAGCAGAAGTGAATTCTTGAAGAATTATTAAGCCCCCGTCTTCTCGGGTAAAAAATATGTTTCCATCGAGATCCATTGTGGCGTTGATGTTTGATCCAAATAAAGATTCTTCAAGTTTCTGAACAAAAGTAGCAACACTTTTGGAATTACTAATATCAACAATAGTACTGTCGAAAGAATAACTTTGTGTTCCGTTTGAAATTTTCATTGAATAGATATCATCACCCTCAACATTAAGTGTTGCGGTTGTTGTTAGTGCACCTGTTCCCTCAGCAGTGCCTCCCGAAGCAATTGTATGGGCGTTGAAACTCAATGTAATTTTTTCACCTTGATCTAATCCGGGTGTAACTTCAGCGGTTAATTTTCTATTATTGCTTGATGAAACATACCCCCCCAGAATGATTTCTCCTCCATCTCTTTGATAAAATGTAATCTGATCTCCAAAAATTGAATATTCAAAAACGTTTCTTGGATGAACAGAATTGAGTTCTGTCATTAATGCATCTAACTTAGATTTTAAAACAGATGAACCGAAAGGGTATTCTGCATTCCAGTCAATTATGTTGCTTGCAATCAAGGCGGACCCGGTACTTGAGGAAGATCCATCAAGATATTGTCCATTTAATTGAAAATTAAATGCTACATCTGATGTACTAAAATCTAGCGTTACAGTAGTAGCATTATAGACGTCACCTTGAGCAACTGATGAATCTACATCAACGGTATACATTTTGTTAGGAGGTCCTGTCACAAATGCAGTGGACAAAATATATCCCGTATTACACAAACTGTTGGCTGATGAGTCCATACCAAACCCTATGGCTCTTCCAGCTGGATCTCTTATTACAAGTTCAGCAGTATCAGGATCGTATTTAACAGTAATGGAAGTTAAACTTGCAGTAGCAATTGCACTTCCATCATTTGGATCCCTAATCATAATATCCGCTCCTCTTAGGGCGGATTGAACACTTGCAGCAAAGCTGTCTCCACTTACCAAGCCACCTCCAACAGCTGATCCATTTACATTGACTGTTAAATTTGCCGAATTTGTTACACCATCAAGTGCAAATGTAAAACGATCTGTCCCGGAAGCCGAATAGTCGAGTCCAAATGCACTCGTGTTGAGACCTATTCTGGTTTCTGAATAATACGCATTTTTATCTGCAAGAATATTTGCCGAACCAGGTTCATTTACTGGGGTTGCAGTCATATATCCAGCTGAACTGCTAAAGTCTTCAACAGCTAATGCTCTTCCTTTCTTGTTTGTAATTAATAGGTGATCTCCACTCATCGCAACATCCCATTCGGAAATGTCAATGCTTGAGTCCGTTAGGCCAAGATTTGTAACTCCCGATGATAATGCTGAGAGAACTGATTCTCTTATTGAGCCATCTGATAGGGTTTTGTACACATCAAGTCCACTACCGGAAAATTGTGCATAAATATCACCTTGACCGTTGGTCAGCTTAAAAGCGTATTCAGCTGAGGACCCGTCCCCAACTTTGTCAGAGAATCTTATTGACATTTGAGTTTGTTCGATTTTTCCTGTGAATGTAGCGGATGGCACAGTAGGTAGATTTGTTGTAGAGGATGTTGCAAGTAGAACAGGATCATATAGACCATCAATTTGGTTGTTATCAACGATATTCATAAGTATTTGGCTGTTATTGAGTGCTTGATAGTCGCTTATGGTAGTTTTACCTCCTCCAGAGTTAGTTAAGGTCAGTATGTTTGCTGACCAATTAACAGACAAATTGTTCCTAGTGGTCTCTCTTGCCAATAAGGCTCCACAGTTTACTGGATCGGTCCCAAATAGAAATCCGTCACCGGCGCCTTGGGTGACTTTCAATCGTCTCCCCTCGTCGTCAGTAATAGTAAATGAACCACCAGAAGTCCCAACACTCAACCTTGAATCAAATAGTCTTTGTAGTTGGGTTTCAATCGCGCTTACGAGAATTGTTTGTGTAACACTAGTAGTATCAATCCCCGAGGTTGATAAAAGGTCGGATCTTACATCAATTTCAACATTAGGTCCTCCATCGACTGAGATTGAAAACTTAGTTCTGTCATATGAAGTAGTAGTAGTTAAATTTATAGTAGATGTTGAAGAACTTGACATTTGACTACTACCAGTAATTGTTGTGTCAGTCTGCGAGGTTGTAAAAGCTAGGTTAATCGTATCGCGAAAATTATTTTTACTCAAAGTATTTGTAAGATCAACACTAAGTGATGTGATTACAGCTGTAAGACCTGACAATTCATCCTTGAATGTCATGGAATACGCATCTGAACC
>NHHF01000141.1 GCA_002171155.1 Betaproteobacteria bacterium TMED156 | reverse complement strand
TGCACCCAAGAATGTTACTAACGCATTATTCGTGGGGTCAACAGCTGAGTTGCAAAAGATGTTAAAGGAAAAGTAATGCCGGACAATACTGTAGGTTTAGTTCTAGGTATCTTTCTAATACTGGCATTTTTTGTGGCAATAACTAATTCGGGAGTTTGGTAATGTATGAATATAATTGTAAAATTGATAGAGTAGTAGATGGCGATACTGTAGATGTTGATATTGATCTAGGATTTGGAATTTGGATGCATAAAGAACGAGTAAGATTACTTGGCATAGACACTCCAGAATCAAGAACAAGAGATTTAGAAGAAAAAAAGTTTGGCCTATTATCTAAACAATATGTTAAAGACCACTACCCGATTGGTAGTACAGCAATGCTTAGAACACATAAAGACAAAACAGGAAAGTTTGGAAGAATATTAGGAGAACTAATTTGGGAAAATACAACTATTAATAAAAAAATGGTTGACGAATATTACGCAGTGTTATATAATGGACAAAGTAAAGATGCTATTACAAGTCAGCATTTAGAGAATCGTAAACGGTTGTTTGAAGCTGGTAAGATATAGGAAACTATAAATAATAGTAGTATATAATGATTATGGCTAAATTAGATTTACACGGTTATTATGTACAAGATGCTTGGAGGGAATTTGTAAAATTCGTTCATGAAAACAAGCATCAAGGTCTTAAGTATGTTACTGTTATTACAGGACAAGGTAAGATCAAAGAAGAATTTGAACTGTGGGTTGAAGCAAACGACAGTTTAAAAAAATGTGAGTTACTGCCTACAAACGGTGCTTACAAAGTATACTATAATAAGGAGTACAAATGAGTACAGGTAAATTAAAATGGTACAATGCCGCAAAAGGTTTTGGTTTCATCGTACCAGATGAAGGTGGCAATGATGTTTTTGTTCATGTTTCTGCATTTAAAGAAGCAAAAATTACAAAAATTGATCAAGGCCAAGCAATGGAATTTGTTGTTGCTGAACACAAAGGTAAGCCAGTGGCTACCCAATTAAAAGTAATTGGTGAAGCAACTGAAACTGCTGAAGTGACTGCCGAAGAACAGCCTGCTGAATCATCAACTGAATCAGCATAATACATAACCTTGGAGGTATATGGCAAAAGAAGTAACTGGTACTCTAAAACTGATTATAGAAGCAGGTCAGGCTAAACCTGCTCCACCAGTTGGACCAGCCCTTGGGCAACGCGGTATACAAATTATGGACTTTTGTAAAAAGTTCAATGACAAGACAAAAGGCATGGAAGGTCCTATCCCATGTCTAATAACGGTATACAAAGATAAAAGTTTCACGTTCATTCTTAAAAAACCACCGGTTTCATATTACATATTAAAAGCAGTTGGTTTGAAAAAAGGCGGAAGAACTCCAGGACGTAACGTAATCAAATATATCACTAAAGAACAAATTAGAAAAATAGCTGAAGAAAAAATGGAAGACATGAATGCATTTACTGTAGAGCAGGCAATGGCACAGGTAGAAGGATCATGTCGATCCATGAGTATAGCAGTAAAGAAATAGCTATATCAAAATAGCATATCTGGTTTGCGTTTAAAATACTTGAAAATTTCATTTTTCGCATTATATAATATATAAATATGTTTGGTAAAAAAAACATTTCACACATTTTAGGAGAAATTAATGAAAGAAATACTTAAACTATTCAAGTCTTGGACTGAATCGTTAAACAATGAAGCACCGGATAGATCAGTTAATAAAAGCGATCCTTTATGGGATTTAGCAAAAACTGAATATAGCAATGATCCGATATATGCTTATATGTGTTTAAAAAAAGGAAGAAACCCAAATGCTTAAATTCATTTTAAAATTATTCCTTCCCTCACAAAAAACATTTGAAGAAAAATATCTTGAAAAATCAACTGACCACTCTGATCTTGAAAGACGTCAAAGAGAGCTAGACAGAAGACAATTCAACGGCGGTAGCTTCCGCACATTATACAACAAATTTTATATCTAAGAATTTGGCCTATATAGGCTTCTTTTTAGATAAAATATATAAGTACATTTGGTAGTAAGCCCAACGCCTCAGATTACATCAAAAGACGGTAAGCCGATCCCTTAAGAATAACTTGGAGACAGTCTATGGAAAAAATATTTAGATCCATGGGCGACGGGATCTTAATGCTCAATGCTGTGTTTAGTAAACAGCAAAGGTCACTCAAAGAGCCAGCCGACCAGTCGGATCAGGTGAAGAACTTTAAAAGATGGTTATCCTACGAGCCATCGAAACACTACTTTAAGGGGAAAGAATCCAAAGTAACAAAGGATTTTAACCCACATAAGTAATCTTCTTGACAAGATGCGTTGTTTAGTATATTATATAGATATGCTACAACGCATTTTGCATTTGAGGACTCAACGTCAACCCTCACAAAAAATTCTGCCGTTAGAAACAGGAGATATATATGGCCAAATATTATAGCACAAAAACATATGGACACAACATTGGACTGGCCTGCGTATTCAGACAACCTAACGCAGATCATTCACATTGTCATTTACTACATGGATACAGTTTACAATTCAAATTCACATTTGGATGTGACAAATTAGATAACAAAAATTGGGCAGTTGACTTTGGTGGTTTGAAACCATTGAAAAAATGGCTCGAAGAACATTTTGATCACAAACTTGCATTAGACAAAAACGATCCACATTTATCAACATTTATGGACTTGCAGGATAAAGACCTTGCAGAAGTTAGATTATTTGATGGGGTAGGTGCAGAAAAGTTTGCCGAACATGCCTTTAATTTTGCAGATGAACTGATTAGAGAAAAAACAGACAATCGTTGTTATGTTGTATCAGTAGAATGTGCAGAGCATGGAGCCAACAGTGCTATCTATAGCATTGAATAAAACCACCGTTTTTTTACATAAATAATATTGTTATGTTTATGGCGATATTAACATTATTGACTGCTTTAAGTATTTCAGCAGTTGCGATATATTATTCCATACTAGGTTTGGCGGCCATCTTTGCAGGTGCGGCCATACCAATTATGGTCATGGGATCTGTATTAGAAGTTGGAAAACTTGTTACAGCGTCATGGCTATATCAAAATTGGAAAGTAGCACCACGACTTATCAAAACATATTTGGCAATAGCAGTTGTGGTATTGATGTTTATTACGTCAATGGGTATATTTGGTTTCTTATCAAAAGCACACGTTGAACAAACATCACTAGGCACAATTGGACAAGAAAAACTAGCAACCATTGAAGAAAAACTTTTACGTTCTGAAAACAGAATAGACAGATGGTCATCTGATATTGAAAGACTTGTAAAAGGAGAAGATGTTCGTGTTGACATATTAATTGACAAAGANCAAGTAGAATTAGATAAATTATATGTACGTATTGACAAAGAAAAAGAAGAATTAAGATCACAAGCAGACAAAGATATTGAACTACAGAATAACAGATTAAAACAAGCACAAGAACGTAAAGAAGCTGACATAGCCGCGGCACAAGAACGTTTTAAAGGTTCATTTAGTAAAAAAGGTTTAGATGAAGCAATTGCAAAAGCAACAGCAAATGAACTTGCTGTAGCATCAGCGGCACAGAGAATCATAATTGAAATACAAAACAAATTAAAAGAAGATCTTGCTAAAATAGATGTCAAGTATGCAGATCAAATTTTAAGCATTGAAACAATTATAAATGATTACAAAAATCAAGCCAACACAAAGACTGGTGATATTGACGGTAAAATTATTGCATTAGAAAATCAAATTGAAGCAGAACAAGATAAAATTGATACAGTCAATGAAGATAAAATTGTGTTGATGAGCAAACAGGCACAGTTAGAAGTTGAAGTTGGTCCATTAAAATACATTGCAGAATTTGTATATGGGCAAGAAGCAAATCAAAACTTATTAGAAGCGGCAGTACGTTGGGTTATTATAATAATCATATTCGTGTTTGACCCACTTGCTGTATTACTTTTGATTGCGGCCAATATGTCATTGGTTAGACGTTTTGGAAGAGGTATTGAAAAACAATATGATCCAGATTTAGTAAAGAGATATTCAGAATATGAACAAGCACGTGGTAAAAAAATTGCTGAAAATATACCACCAGATTTTAGTGACGATAAAAAACAAGACGATACTGAAGATATGGACAACCTAAAAAAAAGACATGAAGTTGAATTAAATGAATTCCGTGAAAAACTTTCACAAACAGAACAAGAATTACAAGAACAATTAGATTATCAAGAAAGAAAGCCAGATAAAATGGTTATCAATATTGATGAGTCAGTAAACGTTAAATCAGAGGAAGACGTTAAGAAAAAAAAAGACTGACAACGAAGGATAAAATTCAATTAGACATTAATGATAAAATTGAAGTTGTTCCACAAGAAATACAGGAAGAAGTTAAATCTAAAGAAGAAGTTGAAATAAATCATGCTTTTGGTCGGCCAGAAGTCGTAATGAAATTTAAAGAAAATTTAAAACTATCATTAAAAGAAATTAAAAAAGAGATTGACATTGAGCAAAATCATGCTATTATAAATAAAACAATGAAGTTAGAAAACGTCAAAAAATCAAAAGACAAACCTAAGTCAGTTGGTTGGATAAAACCATACATTGGAAAAATAAACAAGGAGTAAGATGGCCACGAAGAAAAAAGATACTGCATACAATTGTTCGTTTTGTGGTAAGGAACGTGCAAAGGTTAAAAAACTTATTGCAGGTCCTAAGGTTTACATTTGTAATGAGTGTATAGATCTCTGCCATTCAATTTTAGAAGAAACAGATATTAATCAAAAACAAACTGGTGAAGAAAATAAAGCATTAAAAATAATTATACCAGATGAATTAAAAATGCATTTAGACGAGCATGTGATTGGCCAAGAACAAGCAAAAAAAGTTTTATCGGTTGCAGTTTACAATCACTATAAAAGATTAAACAATCCTACAGTTGACGGAGTTGAATTAGAGAAATCAAATGTTCTTTTAGCTGGTCCGAGTGGTTGTGGTAAAACATTGTTAGCTCAAAAGATTGCAGATTACTTAGATGTACCTTTTGCACAGGCTGATGCGACTACATTAACAGAATCAGGTTATGTAGGTGATGATGTTGAAAATATTATTTTAAGACTTTTACAAAGTTGTGATTTTAATATTGATAGAGCTGAACGAGGTATAGTGTACATCGATGAAATAGATAAAAAATCACGTAAGTCAGAAAATACTTCAATTACAAGAGATGTATCGGGCGAAGGTGTACAACAAGCATTATTAAAATTACTCGAAGGAACTATAGTTAGAGTACCACCGCAAGGAGGTAGAAAGCATCCACAACAAGATATGATCGAAGTTGATACAACAAATATTCTTTTTATTTGTGGAGGGGCATTTGTTGGTCTTGATGAAATTGTCAAACGTAGATTAAATGTAAACACATCCATGGGATTTATGTCTAGTTTTGAAACGCAAGAAGAAGTTGATCAAATATTATCAAAAGTACAACCAGATGATGTTGTAAAATTTGGACTTATACCTGAAATGGTAGGTAGACTGCCAGTAGTAGTCGCTTGTCATAGTTTAACGCACACAGACCTTAAACACGTTTTAACCAAGCCAAAAAACGCAGTATTAAAACAGTTTGAAAAAATGTTTAAACTAGATGGAGTTAAATTAGAATTTACTAGCGAAGCTATTGATGTTGTGGCTCAACAGGCTTTAGATAAGAAGATTGGTGCAAGAGGACTTAGATCTGTTTTAGAAAGAGTCTTACTTGAATTACAATATGAATTACCTATATTGAAACAACAAGATGTAGAAAAAATAATAATTAATGAAAGTGTAATTAAAGAAGACAAACCACCAATGTTGATGTATAAGACTGTAGATAAGAAAAACGGAGCCTAGTGAAAAAACCTTTTCGACACAGAAGTCAACAGCCGAGTGTACTACTTAATTCAGCCATTACTTTTCCTAAAGTTAGATTAATAGATCCAAATGGGGCATTTATAGGAATAGTTGACAGTAAGACAGCTCTCGCAAAAGCCAAAGATTCTCAATTAGATTTAATATGTACAACAGTTAAAGCAGATCCTCCTGTGTGTCGTATTATGGATTTTGGCAAATGGAATTATGAAAAACAGAAAAAAGACAAACAAAAGAAAAAACTTGAAAGACAAAATAGAACAGAATTGCGTGAATTACAATTTAGGCCAAACATTGATGTGCATGATTTAAATGTAAAACTTAAAAAAGCACAAGAGTTTATTAATGGCGGCGACAAAGTAAAAATAGTTATGAAGTTGCGTGGTAGAGAAATACCAAATGGCAGGATGTTTATCGATCAAACTGTCATGATGATTAAAAAACTTGAAAATGCTAAATTTGATTCTACACCAAAGCAGGCAGGAAATAGGATAATAGCAGTTATCTGTAAAGACGGCGACTTAAAAAAGAGTTGACAAATAATATAAATATGTTATTATAAGAGTATTATGAAAACAGGAAAACCAAGACAAAAATATGATGTCAAAACTTTTGACATAGGCTACAATAAAAGAGACAATAAAGAAGGTTTCAATAAAAGACCACGCCCCCCAAAATTGCCTGGCATGGCAGTTGCAGTTGTTGACAACAATGTTGAAAAAGCAATGCGTAAACTTAAAAAAATGTTGTTAAAAGAAGGGGTGATGCAAGAACTTCGTGATAGAAGATATTACATGAAACCATCTTTCGTAAAACGTGAAGACAAAAAACGTGCAATAAGAAGAGCGGCTAAATTAAGACGTGAACAAGAAATGGCCGAATTTGGTATTATAAAGAAAAAAACAAGAAGATAATTTATGTTGCAAAATAGAATTTCTGATTGGATAAAATCATACGCAAAAGAAAATAATCGTAAAACTTTAGTCGTAGGAATATCTGGTGGTATCGATTCAGCAGTAGTCAGTACTTTATGTGCTATGACTAAAATGCCTACGATTGCGGTATCAATGCCAATCAATCAAATTGAATCACAACATGATTTGAGTATGGATCATGGTAATTGGATAGAAAACAAGTTTAATAATGTTACGCATGAAGTGATTGATTTGGATGGAGTTTACGAAAAGTTTTGGTTAAAAACATTTAATGATTATGGCAGTGAACATGCATTTGCAAACACAAAATCTAGATTAAGAATGGTTACACTACATCAAATATCAGGAGCAAAAGAAGGTATTGTTGTAGGTACAGGTAACAAAGTAGAAGATTTTGGTGTAGGTTTTTATACCAAGTATGGAGATGGAGGAGTAGACATCTCTCCAATAGCAGATTTAATGAAGTCAGAAGTTTGGCAACTAGGAAAAGATTTAGGAATACTACAAGAAATCATAGATGCTCCACCAACAGATGGATTATGGGAAGATGGAAGAACAGATAAAGACCAACTTGGAGGTCTCTCATATGAACAAATGGAAAAAGCAATGATGCTTGACAATAATAAAACTATTGCAGAAGGCAGTGACGTGGAGTTGTTGAATAAATATCGTCAGATACGCAAGGTAAACTTACACAAAATGGAACCAATACCAGTATTTAAAAATGACGGTACAACACAAACATCTGATAGTCAGAGCTGAAATAAACAAACCCCCAACAGACCAAAAATGGGCTCACACATGGTTAACAGATTTAGTATCTAAGATTGGTATGCAAATATGCCAAGGTCCTATAACAACTTATGTAAATGTTCCTGGTAATAGAGGATTGACTGGATTGGTAATTATAGAAACATCACATATAGCATTGCATTGTTGGGATGAAACTGATCCTGGATTATTACAATTAGATGTATATACGTGTGGAGGCTTACCAACAGATATTATATTTGAAGAAATTAAACAATTTGATCCTGTAAAAGTTGAGTATAAGTATTTAAACAGAGAACGAGGATTAACAGAAATTGATATTAAGGGTGATTAGCTCAGTTGGTAGAGCACCTCGTTTACACCGAGGGGGTCATAGGTTCGAGTCCTGTATTACCCACCATGGGGGTGTAGCTCAGTTGGTTAGAGCGTCCGCCTGTCACGCGGAAGGCCGAGGGTTCGAGTCCCTTCACTCCCGCCATAAAAAAATTGGAGCGAACAAAAATTGAATCTTCCTGAATGGCAATCTAGATGGAGAAAAGTTTTTGCTTGGTATCCGATCAAACTTGACAATGATGATGTAGTATTTTTTAAATATTATTGGATCAAAGAAAGTTATATGCAAAACCCGTATAATGGTGCAAAAGGATTTACAGTAATATCAAGAATATCATTAGATGATCGTGTAGTAAATAAGTTAAAAGGTTAATAAGATGGTTGATTTAGAAACTTTAGATTTAAGAACATTACAAAAAGAAGCCGCAAGAGCTTTAGCAACACACATTAGTGGTACAAATAATGGATTAGCAGAGATTAACAAAAAATGTCATCATAATTCTACCATATTTTACAAAGAAGTAATAAAAATATATGTGGAGGAATATGGTAATCTACCTAGTAAAGCTGGCCCTGGCCAAAAAATTGAACTTTTTTCAGAAAAAATAGAAAAAAAGTTGGATTAGACTCTTGACTTTTTAAAAATCATGCTTATATTATATATATACAGTAAAACTGTATAAATACAAGTGTAGATTGCTTTAGATAGGATCTACATTAAAACAACTTGCTTAAAAGGAGGAGTTAATATGACAAGAAATCTATCTATTTTTAATCAGTTACGTCCTGTAACTGTTGGGTTTGATGACGTTTTCAATCATTTTGAAAGTATGTTTGAAGGTGACGTTTTCACAGCACCAATGACAAACTATCCACCTTACAATATTGTAAGAACTGGTGACAACACATACGACATTGAAGTGGCACTTGCTGGATTCAGCAAAAAAGACATTGAAGTTGAGTATGCTGAAAATACACTTACTATTAAATCTGTAAAAGCAGACGAAGATAAAGAGTCAAAAGACGGAGTTATCCACAAGGGTATCTCACAAAGACAATTTACCAAAGCATTTACAATTGCAGATGATGTAGAAGTAAAAGGTGCTGAACTTAAAGATGGTTTGCTTAGAGTATCTATGGAAAGAATTATTCCAGAGAGCAAAAAGCCAAAAACTATTCAAATTAAGTAACCTTAATCAAATACAATAATTGATCCGGAACCCCGGTAAAAAGCCGGGGTTTCTCTTGAAACGATAAATAACTATATACATTAAGGAAAAAAGCTCATGGCAATAACATCACTTAAAAAACACAGCATTTTCTTAAAATGGTGGTGGTTTTTCACACTCATCGTGGCTCTAACAGTAGTTTTAATAGGGTTTGGAGTACATGAAGATTTATGGATTAAAGACAAAACCAAACTATCTTTTTTTATTCTTTTTATTTTTTATGCAATGACATTACATTGTGGATATGAAAGTTGGAAATTGAGTCAACTTGCAAATGGAGACATAGAAAAATTAGATCATATAGATACAAGACACGAGCCAGGTTGGTTTGCATCAGACATATTGTTAACACTTGGTTTGGTAGGTACAGTATCTGGATTTATTTTAATGTTAGCAGGAGCATTTGACGGAATCAATATTGCAAACGTTTCGTCGGTGCAACAAGCATTGGCAAGTATGGCGGTAGGAATGTCAACAGCACTATACACAACCTTAGCCGGACTAATAACAAGTACAATACTTAAGGTCCAGTATTTTAGATTAGACCAAGATTTAGAACGTTACAGAACAGTACAAGCAGAAAAATTGGTTGAGAGAGTAGTAACCGAACAGAAAGGTAACTAGAATGGCAACCACACGTCACCGCAGTTATGGATCTCAAGTTGCGTTCATTGATTTATTATTCAATACTCTTGTAGGATTTGTTTTTTTATTTATAATGGCATTTATATTGATAAATCCAATTGCAAAAAAATCAGATGTTGAAGTTGTTGCAGAGTATATTATAAAAATAACATGGCCAACTGATTCACCAGACGATATTGATTTATGGATGAGAGATCCATTGGGAAACTATGTAGGATTTAAATCAAAAGACGTCGGACTAATGAGTTTGAATAGAGATGATTTAGGAACGTCTAACGATACAGTGTATGATCCTAAAGGAAAACCAATTAAAGTCTTTCGTAATGAAGAAATGGTAACTATTAGGGGTATCGTTCCAGGAGAATATATAGTAAATGTTCATTGGTACAGTAAAAAAATTGCTTCAGAATTATCCGGTGAGAAGAATTATGTTCCGATGCCAATTCAAGTACAGATTGAAAAGATAAATCCTTACAATGTTGTTTTTGCAAAGGAAGTTTTTATAAATCGTCCAGGAGATGAAATAACAGTTACAAGATTTTCAATTGATGAAGAAGGCGCAGTTGGAAACTTCAACACTTTAATATACGGGATAATTGGAAGAGTAAGAGGAACAAGCAGTTCAGCTTCTGGGGCCTCTTGGTCACCGTCAGGATTATAAGATGATACAAGGACACATATTTTTAGTTTTATTATTAATGATGATTGGTGCAACAGTTTTATGGATATTCATTGCATCGACAAACGCAAAATGGTTTTTGAAAGCAACAATTACAACATTAATGTTATTTTCAATTCTTAGTGCATGGGTAGGTTTACAAAGCATATATGGTTACCCTTACAAGGCTTGGCCAGACAATGAAAAATACATTATGGTTGGAGCATATATTGAAGAACCAGAAATAAAAAAACCTGATACTGGAGCAATATATCTTTGGTTAATTAACAATAATGAAGATGTAACAGGAAAATCTTGGATAGATGTAATATCTGGTGTAATTAATGGTAGACAACCGCGTGTTTATGTTATACAATACAATAGAGAAATGCATGAACAAATTGCAAAATTAGAAGAAGCAAGACAAGGAAAACCTATGCCTATTAAACTAATGAAAGAAGTTGAAGCTGGAGAAAAAATGGAAACACATGAAGGCAACGACACAGAAGATAGACAAGATTATATTCCTTACATCATGCCAGATACAATTTTGTTGGATAAAAACAGATAGGAAAAAATATAATGTCAGAACAAGGTAACGCAAACGTACAAGCATCAACAAGCACACAAACAACAATAACCGAACCAGGTATGTATCATGTGTATCTTTTAAATGATGACTATACTCCTATGGATTTTGTTACAGAAATACTTAAAACAATTTTTAGAAAATCACCCAAAGATTCAGAAGCAGTTATGTTAAAAATACACGAAGAAGGCAAAGGCATAGCAGGAACATATCCGCATGAGATTGCAGAGCAGAAAGCGATCGAAACAACAGCACAGGCAAGGTCACAAGGACATCCATTAAATTGCACAGTAGAGAAAGCCTAATCAATGTTTAGGTTCTTTACAACTAGAAAGTGGTTGCTGTGGGCATGGCTCGGTTCAGCAATAATTTTATCATCACTTTGGGTTCAAGTAAAAATTGATGTAAAAATTAATGAATGGTTTGGTGTCTTTTATGATATGATTCAAAAAGCACTTGCTACACCAAATGCAATTACGATAGAAGAATATTTTGCTAGTTTGTTATCATTTATTACACTAGCAGGTATATACATTGCTTTGTATGTTGCAATCAGTTTCTTTACAGCACACTTCTTGTTTAGATGGCGTACTGCAATGGTAGAATGGTATCACTCTGTCTATGACAAAGCACGTAAAATAGAAGGTGCTTCACAAAGGGTGCAAGAAGACACAATCAAGTTTACAAGAATCATGGAAGGACTTGGTACAAGTTTTATTGAGTCAGTAATGGTACTGGTGCAGTTTGTTCCTATACTACTTGGACTATCAATTGGTATACCAATTTTCTTTTTTGGTGATTGGCAATATGGTTTAATCACAGGTGCATTAGTTTGGACACTTGGTGGTACATTGTTTTTAATTGCACTAGGTTGGATTCTAAGACTTGTAGGTGTTGAATATGACTTACAGAAGAAAGAAGCCGCATATAGAAAAATTCTTGTTATTGCAGAGGACGATGGCAATGTGAGACCAAAAACGATTGATGAACTTTTTGCTGATGTGCGTTCAATTCACTTTTTAAGTTATGTACGTTATCTATATTTTAATGTAGGACGTATGGCATATCTACAAGCAAACGTTCTGTCAGCATACGTATTTTTAGCCCCAGCCATTGTTGCAGGTGTTGTAACACTTGGCGTTATGCAACAGATAATCAGGGCATTTGGTCGTGTTGAAGGATCAATGCAATATCTACTTAAAGCATGGCCAAC
>NHHF01000140.1 GCA_002171155.1 Betaproteobacteria bacterium TMED156 | reverse complement strand
TTGAAGTTTTTATTGAAAAGTTAGTTTAATAAATTATTTACGTGAAAAATTATTAGTATATTACTTAAAGCAACTCAAATTTTTACTAATTTTTCTAATTGCTTTGGACTTATTCATGGAGTAAAAATGAAGGCCAGGTGTTCCAGCAGATATCAGTTGATCACATAAATCAGTAATGACGTCAATACCAAAGGAAAAAATAGATTTAGAGTCATCTCCATAACTGTTTAGTCTCTGTCGAATCCACCTTGGAATCTCCGCCCCACAATTATCTGAGAACCTGGCAAGTTGTATGAAATTTGTAATGGGCATGATGCCAGGAATAATAGGCACATCAACTCCAAGTTTGTATGCATCATCAACGAATTTAAAGTAAGCATCAGCATTAAAAAAGTATTGGGTAATGGCTCCGTTCGCTCCAGCTTTAATTTTATCTGAAAAATATTTTATATCATGACTAGGACTTGCCGCTTGTGGATGAATCTCAGGATATGCGGCAACATCAATTCGGAAATAGTCTTGAAATTTTTCTCTAATAAACTTTACTAAATCTACTGCATTCGAAAATTCTCCACCTCTGCCAAAGCCAGATGGTAAATCACCTCTTAAGACAATCAAGTGGTCAAATTCTAGCTGTTTATAATTTTCTAAAATATTAATAATATTGTCTTTGTCAGCTCCAATGCATGAAATATGAGGAACAGCTTTTTTGAATACTTTTGAGAGCATTTCTACCGAAGATAAAGTTCCGTTTTGAGTTGAACCACCAGCGCCATAGGTAACTGAGGCGTAAGAAATATTTAATTTTGATAGTTCATTTGCTGCAGCATCTAAACGAGCAAATCCTTCCTCCGACTTGGGAGGAAAGAATTCTATGCTTATTTCCATCTATTAGTATCTGTAAGTTTCAGATTTAAAGGGACCTTCAACGGAGACACCAATGTAACTTGCCTGCTCATTAGTCATTTCTGTTAAATTAGCTCCAATTTTTTTCAGATGTAATCTTGCGACTTTTTCGTCAAGGTGCTTTGGAAGTACATATACTTTTCCTGATGCATACCTATCTTTGTGACAGAATAATTCTATTTGTGCAATTACCTGATTGGCAAACGAAGAACTCATTACAAAACTGGGGTGGCCTGTTGCACATCCAAGATTTACGAGCCTACCTTTGGCAAGAAGAATTATTTTTTTTCCATCTGGGAAAATTACATGATCGACCTGAGGTTTAATTTCAACCCACTCGCAATTTTCTAAACCTGAAATATCTATTTCATTATCAAAATGGCCAATGTTACAAACGATGGCTTCATCTTTCATTCTTTCCATATGATTTTTTGTAATGATAGATTTATTACCAGTTGCAGTAACGAAAATATCAGCATGCTCTGCAGCATACTCCATGGTTACGACTTTATAACCTTCCATTGCAGCCTGTAAAGCACATATCGGATCAACCTCAGTTATCCATACCTGCGCAGAAAGAGCTCTTAAAGCTTGTGCGGAACCCTTACCCACATCACCGTAACCGCATACAACAGCTGTTTTTCCGGCAATCATAACGTCTGTAGCCCTTTTGATTCCATCTACTAATGATTCTCTGCATCCGTACAAATTGTCAAATTTACTTTTAGTGACAGAATCGTTTACGTTAATTGCCCTGAAAGCCAGACTACCATCAGCTGACATCTCATTTAATCTAAGAACACCGGTTGTTGTTTCTTCGGTTACCCCAACAATTGCATCTAAATTTCGTTGGTAAAAATCAGGATCAACCGATAACTGTTTTTTTATGGCACTAAATAGGGCGGCTTCCTCTTCGGAGCTGGGATTTTCGAGAAGCTTAGGATCAGTTTTGGCTTTTGCTCCCAAATGAAGAAGTAGCGTGGCATCTCCACCATCATCAAGTATCATATTGCTTGGTTTTCCATCAGGCCAGGAAAAAATTTTGTGTGAATATTCCCAATATTCATCCAGAGACTCTCCTTTTGTTGCGAAAATAGGTGTGCCACTTTTAGCAACAGCTGCTGCTGCGTGGTCTTGAGTAGAAAAAATATTACAGGATGCCCATCTCACCCTCGCACCAAGATCGACAAGTGTTTCTATTAAAACTGCAGTTTGGATTGTCATGTGGAGAGACCCAGTTATTCTTGCACCAGATAAAGGTTTAGAATCCGAAAATTCCTCTCTAATGGCCATCAAACCAGGCATTTCAACTTCTGCAATACTAATTTCTTTCCTGCCCCATTCAGCAAGAGAAATATCAGATACAACATAATCAGGATTTGAATTGTCTTTTAAAACTGCGCTCATATGTTCTCCTAAGTTTTGAGATTAATGAGCGTCGTTAAGAAAAATTTGTCTAAGCCTGAGTCCATGATTTTATATGAATCTTGCAACGCTCCTTAGACAACTCAAAAATATATCACAGGTTTAATATATTTTGCAAGTACTAAAAATATACTAAATTTTACACATTTTTCTTAATTCCTCAGCTTTATCAGTTTTTTCCCATGGAAAATCACTGGCCTCTCGACCAAAATGACCATAAGCTGCTGTTTTAGCATAAATTGGTCGAAGAAGATCAAGCATTTCTACAATGCCTCTGGGCCTGAGATCAAACGTATTTTCTACAGCACTTGATAAAATTTCATCTGAAACAATTCCTGTACCTTGAGTTGTTACACTAATTGATGTCGGATTTGCAACACCTATCGCATAACTAACTTGAACAAGTGCTTTTTTAGCCAAACCTGAAGCAACAATATTTTTTGCTACGTACCTACTAGCGTAGGCAGCAGATCTGTCAACTTTTGAAGGGTCTTTTCCAGAAAATGCACCTCCTCCATGCGGTGCTGACCCTCCATATGTATCAACAATTATTTTTCTTCCAGTTAAACCACAGTCTCCTTGAGGGCCACCAATTACAAATCTCCCAGTAGGATTTATTAAATAATTGATTTCTCCTTTTAAGAGTTTTTCTGGTAAAACAGGTTTTATAATTTCTTCAATACAAGATTCTTTAAGTGAATCAAGGTCAATTTCAGGAGAATGTTGGGTAGAGAGAACGACTGTATCAATACTTTCTGGTTTTCCATCGACGTACTTAACCGTAACTTGTGATTTTGCGTCAGGTCTTAGCCATGGTAATACTCCTTTATGCCTCAAAGATGCTTGTCTCTCAACTATCCTATGCGCTGTGTTTATAGCAAGCGGCATTAAACTTTCAGTTTCGTTACAAGCATAACCAAACATCAATCCCTGATCACCAGCACCTTGATTTAACAAATCTTCTTTTCTCCTGTTAACTCCCAAAGCAATATCGGAACTCTGTTTGTCGTAAGCAACCAAAACAGCACACCCTTTGTAGTCAATTCCAAAATCAGTATTGTTATAGCCAATCTTCTTTAATGTGTCTCTTGCAACTTGAATGTAATCCACTTCTGAGTTGGAAGTAATTTCCCCAGCTAAAACTACCAAACCCGTATTACATAGTGTTTCTGCAGCAACTCTGGAATTTGGATCTTGGCTAAGAAGTGCATCTAGAATAGCATCACTTATTTGGTCTGAAACTTTATCAGGATGACCCTCGGAAACTGACTCTGATGTAAAAAAATGTGAATTTGTCATGTATTCTTTCAATTGATATTAAACTTGTTGAAGAAAAAATTAGTTAACTGTTTTAATTGTGTAGTTTTGTAAAATTTTTATTTTTTGATAATTAACTATATCTCTCATGATAAGAGTATTCAAATTATTTGGAAAATTTCCTTTGAGACTTTTGCGTTTCATTGGAGTCATTTTTTCTTGGTTACATTGGTTTTCATCAAGAAAATATAGGAAACGTTTCAAGAAAAACTGGAGCTTGGCAAATCAATTTTGTGGAAATGTTTTTAGAAGGTCTAGTTTTTTTTCTGCTATTGGAAGAATTGGTATATGTCTTTTTGAACTTCCTAAGATTTGGTGCGGAACTGGTCTGAGAGATAAAGTCGAGTTTGAAGGGTTTGATGTGATAGAGAAGCTTCTTCTTGAAAAAAAAGGATTAATTTGTCTAACACCGCACTTGGGTTCTTTTGAATTAATACCAAGAGTATTTAGTCAAAACCTTCCAATTAGTATTTTATATAAGCCATCAGATAACGCTCTATTTGAAAAACTTTTTCAAGAACTTAGACCTACTTCAAACATAAACATGGTGAAAACAAGCTTTACTGGAGTTAAGAAACTTTTGCTCGCTTTAAATAGAGGAGAGATTGTAGGAATGCTTCCAGATCAAGTTCCGCCAGATGGATATGGAATTGAAGAAAAGTTTTTTGGTAAACCCGCTTACACAATGACTTTAGCTTGTAAACTAATTTTAAGAACACAGGCCCCTGTTGTTTGGGTGCTTGCTCGACATAATAGTCATGGATGGAAATTAAGTGTTAAAGAATGGTGTTACAAAAAAACAAAAAGTATTTCTCTGAAAGAGATGATAAGGGACATGAATAAAAATGTAGAACAATTGATTATAAATGAACCACAGAGCTATCTATGGGGTTATGATCGATACAAATCACCAAAAAAAATCAATTTAAAGGAACAAACATGTGATTAGAAATTTTCAAATTTATGGTGAAATTGTATGAACCTATCATTCATAAAGATGCAAGGTGCAGGTAATGATTTTGTTGTTTTGAGTTCACTTTTGGATCTTGGCACTTCATCCAATTTGACTTCATATCATTTAAAACTAATTGCTGATCGCCATTTTGGAATTGGAGCTGATCAAATATTAACTGTAGATGTTCACGAAGGAAGTGAAGCTGATTTTATTTACAGGATATTTAATGCTGATGGTTCTGAAGTTGAACAATGTGGCAATGGTGCCAGATGCATTGTTAAGTTTCTTCACGATTCGGGTTTTATTAACGGAAATCGTGTAAGTTTAATGACGAAAGCCGGCGTTATTTATGCCAATGTTTTAGATGACAATAGTATTCAAGTTCAGATGTCCTCTCCTAAACTAAATGCATCCTTTATCGGATTAAATACAAGATTATTCACAAAGAAGAAAGTTAACGATCAAGAAATTTATTTAGTTCCATGGAATAACTGTGAACTTCACTTAGCCCCAGTCTTTATGGGAAACCCACATATAGTTATAGAGATGAACTCTATCAATGATTTAAATTTAAATGAAATTGTCACTCATATTGAAGAATCTAATCTTCTATCTAAAAGTGTAAATCTTGGTTTTTCTAAAGTATTAGATTCAGAAAGAATTGCTTTGAGAGTTTTTGAAAGAGGAGTTGGTGAAACGTTAGCATGTGGAACGGGTGCATGTGCAGCTGCTGTTTGTGGAATTGCAAAAGGAATTCTAAGCAAGAAAAATTCCATTGAAGTAAATCTTCCTGGAGGAATATTAAATATCAGCTGGTCCGGAGATCTGAATGATTCTGTTTTTATGTCTGGCCCTGCAAGAGAAGTTTTTAGAGGAAAAATTACACTATGACAATAGAAAAAAAAATCGAACTCCAATCTAACCTATATAGAAACAAAGAAGACAATGAAAAATTTGTAAGAAACTATCTCACAGAAAACCATGATTTTTTTAAAACGAATCAAGATTTATTGAACAAAATAAATTTCCCACACACAAATATTGGTTCAACTGAGTCATTACTAGAAAAACAGAATATAAATTTAAAAACAAAAATTGCTGATTATGAAAGGAAATTCGATCATTTAATAAATAATGCAGAATCAAATGAAAAAGTTTTTAGCAATTTTGTAAGTTGGACAAAAAATTTATTTGAATTAAAAACAAAAAATGATTTAGTAAATAAAATTTTTGATTTATTGTGTTCACAATTCGAAGTGGATTTTGTAACTATTGTATTACTTTCTGAAGCTAACCATAAATATAACTTTTTTAGTGACTTTATAATTAAAGGAGATAATTCATTAAATGCTTCAGTAAGAAATTTAAATCAAACAAAATTATTACCCACATCATCAACAAAAGCCAAAGTATGGTTTGAGTTATTGGAGAAAAGTGAGTTTGTTTCTGAGAATCAAGAAAAAAAATCCACAATAAATCAGCCTATCAATCATTTAAAGAAACATGGCTCTCTTGCCTTGATTCCACTTACCCATAAAAACTTTAAAAGTACCTTCGGTTCACTTATTATTATTTCTGAGGATAGAGCCAGATTTGACGGTAACGTAGGAACAATTTTTCTAGAAAGTATTTCTGAAATAATTTCTTCTATTGTTGTTTCGAATTAGTTATGTAGATTTTGTGTAAAAAAATGGATCTAAATAAACTTAAAATTTCAGTAGACAAATTTCTTTCAATTAAGGAGAAGGTCAAAAGGCACTCTAAATTGACTATTAAAGCCTATGAGAGTGATCTGAAGGTTCTCCAAAAAAAAATATCTAGGGATTTTTATGGCACTCAAAATTTTCCATTTTTTAGCCAAGCTATGTTTAGAAGCTACATTATAGAAATGAGAAATCAGAATTTATCATCTAGGTCAATTTCCCGAAAGCTATCATCATGGAGAGTTTTCCTAGATTGGATTTTTGAGAACAGTGTGGATTTGGGTTTTGATATTGGATCCAATCCTTTAAGAAATATTAAGTCTCCAAAAATGAATAAACTCCTTCCAAAAGCTTTATCCGTGGATGCAGCGGTTAATTTTGTAAATTCTATACAGGCTTCAGACTCCAACTGGTTGTTGGTTAGAGACAAAGCAATATTTGAATTGATGTATTCATCAGGAATTAGGGTTTCCGAAGTTGTGAATTTAGACTTAAAGTCGGATTCATTTAACAAGGGTTGGGTTGATATTGAAAGTGGTTTTGTTGAAGTTTTTGGTAAAAGGTCCCGTCGTCGAAGAGTTCCAGTTGGAAAACCGGCTGTTAAAGCTATTTCCAATTGGCTTAGAGTCAGAGAATATTTAGTTGAATTAAAAAAACTTCATATTTCCGAGAAAGCATTATTCATTAACAAAAATGGTAGTAGATTATCATCACGAGGAATACAAAGAAGATTCGAGGTTCATTCGCAAAATAACAATAGTGGACAGTCCGTTCATCCTCACATGTTGAGACACTCTTTTGCTAGTCACTTACTTCAGTCAAGTGGAGACTTAAGGGCCGTGCAGGAGTTATTGGGCCATTCCAAAATATCCAGCACTCAAATATATACAAAATTAGATTTTCAACACCTGTCTGAAGTTTATGATTTAACTCATCCAAGAGCACAATTAAAAAAAAATACAAATAAGATTAACTGACTAAATTGTTGTTAATTGAATTTATGAATAATTTTTAACTGCGTAAATAGTTTTTATAGCTATGTAATGTAAAATTATAAGTTAATAGTTAAATTTTTTTAGATTTACGGATGAGTAATATGAAAGTTATTGCGAACGAGGAAGATCTTTTAAATGATTCACCTGAAAATTATATGAATTCACTCCAACTTGATTTTTTCAAAAAAAGGTTGCTAGGGTTAGCAGAGGAACTTAGGTTGAATGCCGATGAAACAACAGAACATTTAAGGGAGACTGATATTTTTCCTGATCCTGCTGATCGAGCTTCAATTGAAGAAGAAAATTCTCTTGAGTTAAGAACGCGAGATAGAGAAAGGAAACTTCTAAAAAAAATCGAACAGGCTATAGGTAGAATTAACAGAGGTGAGTACGGCTATTGTGATGAATCAGGTGATCCAATTGGTCTTAAGCGTCTTCTTGCTAGACCTACTGCAACGCTCTCAATAGAGGCACAACAGCGAAGAGAAAAAAGGCAACGTCAATTTGGTGTTTGACTAAGGATTATGGATCAAAAAACTCATTCTTCACCTGAAAAAAATATAAATTCAGCAGAATTAAAAGCTAAAATACTTGCGCAGGCTTTACCATACATTAAAAAATTCAATGGCAAAACGATTGTAGTTAAGTTAGGTGGTAATGTCATGATTGATGATAATTTAAAAGATAGCTTTGCTCATAATTTAACTTGGTTGAAATCAGTCGGAATTAACCCCATTGTTATTCATGGAGGTGGTCCCCAAATTGAAAGTTACTTAACAAAGCTTAATAAAAAGCCAGAATTTGTCAATGGGCTCAGAGTGACTGACACAGAGACAATGGATATTGTTGAAATGGTACTTGCAGGAAAGGTTAACAAGGAACTTGTTGAATTAATAAACCATTCAGGTGGTAAAGCAGTTGGCCTAACAGGGCAAGATGGTAATTTAATTAAAGCAAAAAAACTGCATGTAACTTCTGAAAAGGTTGATGAAAAGCCAATTGATTTGGGACACGTTGGTGACATACACAAAGTTGACCCTAATATTCTTCTATCCCTTGTTTCAGATGGTTTTATTCCAGTTATTGCCCCAATTGCCTCAGGCTCTAGTGGAGAAACTTATAACATTAATGCAGACGTTGTGGCTGGAAAATTAGCCGAAATTTTACAAGCTGAAAAACTTATTTTGTTAACTAATACTCCTGGTGTTCTCGATGAAAAAGGCAACTTAATAACTGGCTTAACTGCTAATAAAATTGATAAATTGGTAAAGAGCAAAATGATTTCAGGAGGCATGTTACCAAAAATAAAATCTGCGTTAGAAGCTGCTAAAAGTGGAGTTCACTCTGTGCATATTATTGATGGCAGAGTCTCCAATTGCCTTTTATTGGAAGTTTTAACTGATGAAGGTATTGGGACAATGATCAAAGCACATTGATAATAGCAAAAAAAAATTTGTGCTGGTTTTTTGACTTAGATGACACTCTTCATGATGCTTCAAACGGTCCACTAAAAATGATTGATGTGATGATGACCATTGAGATTCAAAAACTTCTTAAAGTCGATAAAAAAAAAGCAGACGAGATAAGAAAAAACTATTGGAAAAAATTTGGAGCTACAGTTGTTGGCATGGAAAAATTACATGCCATTTCAGTTTCAAACTTCTTAGGCCAAACTCATACTCTTGATGAGTTATCAATTAACGTCATTGCAAATAAAAATTTATCAAAGAGATTAAAAAATCTGAAAGGTAGAAAATGGCTTGTGACAAATTCGCCAAAAAAATATGCTCACAATGTTTTAAAAATTTTAAAAATAAAATCTTGTTTTGAAAGAATCATTCCCATAGAAAAAATGAGAGCCTCAGCTGGAATTAAGCCAAAACCAAATATAGTTCAGTGGAAAAGATTGGTAAGACTATCTGGGGTTAAAGCTTCAGAAGTAACCGTAGTAGATGACTGTTTAAAAAATTTAAAATCTGCAAAGAAATTGGGTTGTAAAACTATTTGGGCCCAATGTTACAGATCACAAAGTAGGATTGCTCAGTTTCTTACACCAATTTTTATAGATAGGAAGATAAAAAAAATATCTGATCTTGTCAGGACTTAGGTTTTACAAACAGGGCAATTGTCCCTTTTATTTATTCTAATTTCATCAAATCTCAGCTTAAATGAGTCAAACAAAAACATTCTTCCCGTTTCTGGTTTAATACCAGCGACTATCTTAAGTGCTTCATTCGCTTGTAACAACCCCATTGTGCCAACTGCTGTAGAAAATACACCATAAGCACCACAAGCAGCTTCTTTAACTTTTTCATCTGGATCAAAAATACATGCGTAACAAGCCGCTTCAGCCTGGTTGGGATCAATGACTTGAAGTTGTCCAGCCCACTCTATTGCTGATGCAATTACTAAGGTACGTTTCAATTCGTAACAAGTTTTATTAAGTAAATGTTTGGTTTTAAATTGGTCTGTACAATCAAGAACAACATCAGCTTCAATTACCCACTGCCTTAAATTGTCTTTATTCGCAGCCTCGGTTAAGGCATTGATTTTTTGCTCATTGGTTATTCTTTGCAGGTAGTTTTTACCTGCTATGACCTTATATTCACCAATATTTTGTGGTCCGAAAAGAACCTGACGCGGTAAATTAGATCCATCAACGACATCCGGATCCACCCATGTAATTAGTTTTACACCAGCTGCAGCCATATACTGTGCAACTGGACATCCAAGACCTCCAGCACCAATTATCAAGATTTTACTTGCTCTAATTTTTTTAACACCAGCTTCATCAAGTCTGGAAAGAAGTATGTGTCTGCTGTGACGCAAATCAGTTTCTATTGATTCTTCATCATGAATCATCTCAGAGTTTTTTTTTGATGATTATAAATTTTTATTTTTGAGAAGAGGGAGTACTGGTTTTTACGGTAAGTCCTTTTAAATGGTTCATGGCCTGAATTAACTGAAAATCTGAATCAGAACCAAACTCAATTGGTTTTCTATTAGATGAATTTTTTTCGGATTTATCAATTTTTGAATTGGAATTTTTATTTGAATTATCAGTTGAACTATCTGTTAAATTTTTATCATCTTTGTTTCCTTCAAGGTGGCGATTTAGGTCAGCTTCACGTATTCTCAATCTGTCAGAAATATCTCCTTCCTCTGTTTCCTCCACCCAAAAATCAGGCTCGATTCCTTTAGCCTGAATAGTTTTTCCAGACGGAGTATAGTATCTAGCAGTAGTAAGTTTGATAGCAGTGTTATTTCCCAAAGGTAATATCGTTTGAACTGAACCTTTACCAAATGATTGAGTTCCGAGCACTGTGGCCCTTTTGTGATCTTGCAATGCTCCTGCAACTATTTCAGATGCTGATGCAGAGCCTCCATTGACTATAACAACCATGGGTATGGATCTTGCGATTGGATCAAGATTATCCAGAGGATCTTTGCCAGTTCTATTATAATCTTTTGTAGTTGCATAAAATTCTCGCTGAGCCTCCTCTTGCTTACCGTCAGTGGATACTACCAGTAACCCAGGGTCTAAGAAAGCAGCAGAAACTCCTACTGCAGCATGAAGTAATCCTCCAGGGTCATTTCTTAGATCTAGGACTAACCCCTTTAATGACGAGTTGTTCGTTTTTGATTCGCTTACTACTCGATTAATATGTGTGACCAAACTCTGAATAGTCTTTTCTTGAAATTGAGAAATTCTAACAAAACCTATTTCTTTATTAATTAATTTAGATCTTACGCTTTGTACCTGAATAATATCCCTGACTATATTAAATACCATAGGGGATGACTCTCCATCTCTAATAACGGTGAGTATGATGCTAGTTTTTGGTTTTCCTCGCATTAGTTTGACAGCATCACTCAGACTCATTCCTTTAGTGGCAGTATCATCAATTTTAATAATTAGATCACCAGATTTGACCCCAGCCCTTGCGGCAGGGGTGTTTTCGATTGGAGCGACTATTTTGATAAGTCCATCTTCAGTACCAACTTCTATTCCAAGACCACCAAATTCGCCTTGAGTCCCCGCTTGTAAGTCTTTGAAAGCATCTTCATCTAGATATGTGGAATGAGGATCCAATCCCGAGAGCATTCCACTAACTGCCCCCTTTATTAACTTAGCATCTTTTACGTCTTCAACATAATTTGACTTAATTGCTCCGTAAACACTTGCAAATTTTTTTAAATCTTCAATTGGAAGTCCTGAAGAATTACTTCTATCCGCAGCAACGTTTAGGGTAAAACTTACAAAAAAACCACCTAGCAAACCAACAAGTAATAGACTGAATGATTTAAATTTTCTCATTTTTTTCTAAGTCCTATGTTTAAGATAATATTTAGATATTATCGTTAATTTCAAAT
>NHHF01000139.1 GCA_002171155.1 Betaproteobacteria bacterium TMED156 | reverse complement strand
GTCTGATGATCTTGCTGAGGGTGCAGGTAACTTATACTACCTAGACTCACGTTCAAGAGCGGCTATTTCGCTTGTAGACTCAACAACACGTGGTGGCGTCGCTTCATACGACAGCTCAACAGGTGTTATCAGTGTTAATGCAGACCACTCAGTACTAGATGCTACTGATATTTCAGACACTACATTTACTGGTCAAGAAGGTAAAGTTCTTGCTGTAAATGGTGCAGAAAATGGAATGGAACTAATCGATGTTTCACACCTTGCATTTGCTTCGGCAAATCGTATCACTATTAACGGTGATGGCACTACACAAACATTCGCACTAGGCTTTGATACAACTCAAGTCGCGGCGATGGTTTTCGTAGGCGGTGTTGTACAGGATCCAACAACTCACTACTCAATTGACAGTACAGCGGGTACGATCACATTTACTGATCCAATCCCAACTGGCTCTCAAGCGGTTGTTATCTCCCATATGTTAGGAGCGGTACCTTACTTAGAAACAGCTTCTGTAACATTCGATAAGTTTTCTGCAGATATCAAAGCATACGTACAGCAATCAGCAGTAACAGCAACTAATGGCGGTACACCAGTTGATACTTTCTCTGGTACAGCATATCGTTCAGCAAAATACATCATTCAAGTAGACAATGGTGCAGGTGAATACGAAACTCGTGAAGCTCTAGTAGTACACGATGGAACAACAGCCTACATCACTGAGTATGCACTTGTATACACAGGAGCGGCTCTATTAGGTGATGCTACAGTAGCAATGAATGGTAATGACGTACAGCTATTCTACACATCAAATGGCGGTAATGTAACTGTTAAAGTTATTTCAACTTACATAGATGTATAATAAGTAGACTAAAACTTTAGGGCGGTGGAAACACCGCCCTTTTTTTGACTAAAATGTACTTTGAAAACACTAATTATATTAGCAAAGTACTTAATACGAAGAATTAGTAACTAAATACTACGTTGCATGAGCAACGCTTTTATTTGATCAAATAAAGGAATCGAAAAATGGCACAAAAAAGATTTATTATCGACGGTGGATTTAGCGTAAATGATGACTCGCTTATCACTGGTAATCTTGAGATGGCAGGTCACATTCTTCCTTCAGCGGACATCACATATGACTTAGGTTCGCCGACGAAGCAATGGAAAGACGTGTACGTAGGTCCAGGTTCTTTATATGTTAATGGTAAAAAAGTTATCGAAGATGATAGCGATACTATTACACTAGGAACTGACGCAGACCAAGATCTACGTTTCAAAACAACAGGTGTTGGTTCTATTGAACTACTACCTGCAGGTACCGGTAACATTCAAATAATGTCAACAATGCAGATCCAAACAGGATCATCAATCACTGACTCAGCTGGTTCAGCTGTTAAATTTGGTGATAAAATTGACATGGATTCGAATAGAATTATCAACGTTACAACACCAGTTGACGGCACAGACGCCGCCAACAAAACATACGTAGATGATAAGTTTGATGACGTAATTAACGGAGCACCAGCGGCACTCGACACTCTAAATGAGTTGGCGGCGGCTTTAGGTGACGACGCTAACTATGCTTCAACTATCACAACAGCATTAGCGGCTAAGGCTTCTATTGTTTATGTAGATGCTCAGATAGCAGGAATCGATGTTTCATCACAGCTAACAGGTGTTGAAAGTGACATTGATGCCCTAGAACTTACTATGGGTACAGCGGCACTTAATACAACTGCACAGAATGTAACAGGCGCAATTAATGAACTGAAAACTGAAATCGCTGGCAACGACAGTGATATCACTACAGCAAATACAAACATTGCAACTAATACAGCGGCAATTGGCGTGTTACAAACTACTACAGCTAACAATGCAACTGACATTGCGGCAAATTCTACAGCGATTACAAACGCAATATCTACAGCTTCAGCAGACGCAACTGCTAAAGCAAATAACGCAGAAGCAAACGCAACGGCTACAGCTCAAGCGTACACAAATACACGTGAGACAGCAATCACTTCAGCTTATCAAACATACGCAGATACAGCAGAAGCAGACGCAGTTTCAACAGCAGAAACATACACGAATGCTCGTGAGACAGCAATTACAGCAGTAATTAATGCTCTTACAACTGACGATGTAGCAGAAGGTACAACTAACCTATACTTTACAAATGATAGAGTAGACACTAAACTTGGTTATGTTGACGCAGACATCCTTCCTTCAGCAACTGAAACTTATAACTTAGGTTCAGCTGATAAACGTTGGAACAAACTATTCCTAAAAGGTTCAACAATTGACCTAGGTGGTGTAGACATTTCAGCATCAGGAACAGGTATGTCAGTGGGTGGTTCAGACATGGCTTCGCAATCATACGTTGACGGCAAAATTGCAGACTTAATTGCATCTGCTCCAGGCGCACTAGATACTCTAAATGAACTAGCGGCGGCAATGGGCGATGATGCAAACTTCTCAGCAACAGTAGTCAACAATATTGCAACAGCGAAAGCAGAAGCAATCTCAAATGCATCAGCAGACGCAACAACAAAAGCAGACGCGGCAGAAGCAGATGCAATTTCAACAGCATCAGCAGACGCAACTACAAAAGCGAATGCGGCTCAAACAGCGGCAACATCACACTCAGACAATCGTGATATTACAGGTGTATCATTTAATACAGGTACAGGTGTAGTTACATTCACACGTACATCAGGCGATCTTACAGTTGACTTAGACGGTAGATTTACTGATAACGCATACGCAGATGCAATGAACCAAAACGTTACAACTACTTCAGATGTAACATTCGGTTCTGTATATGCAACAGGTGATGTTACAGCATACTCAGACGAGAGCTTAAAAACAAACATCAAAACTATTGATGGCGCACTAGGTAAAGTTGAATCAATCCGTGGTATCACATTTGATAGAATTAACGACGGTTCAACATCAACTGGTGTTGTTGCTCAAGAACTTGAATCAGTACTTCCTGAAGCTGTGAAAACTGACGCACATGGTTTAAAATCAGTAGCATATGGTAACATTACAGGTCTTCTAATCGAAGCTGTAAAAGAGCTGTCTGCACAGGTAGCTGAGCTAAAAGCTAAGAAATAATTAGGACCTTGGATTTATACGGCCAGGTATTGATCAAATAAGGGTTAAAAAATATTAGGAGGGTGAACTGCTTGGTGCTCACCCTCCATTCTTTTGGGCTAAATATCGTACAAATTATAGTATTTTTAAGTTAACAATGTGGTTTTTTATTTTATAAATGTATAAATACATTGTGAGCAAAATCGTGAAGATATAGCTCTAATTTTTGCAAAAAAATCCTATAGGAGAAAGCCTAATGTCAACAACAACACAAGATTACACAGGAACATCGCTACCAGCAACAGGTAGTATGTTGTCAATGAGTTCTATCCGTAATTACTTTGGTTTAAGTGGTCAAATCTCACTATATACACTTGGTGCTTTTATTAGCCCACAGGTGTTGACTAACATTAAAGTTTCAGCTACTTTTGGTGGCTGGCAAAACCAGAATAAATGGGGTACATCTTCAGGCGTAGATCCGTCACTAGATGAACCAGGCTCATCAAACTACTAAATAGAATTATTAGGGGGTTTGTCAATAAATATATTGACAACCTCCTACAATTTACATATAATAAATATGATTATATCAAATATAAACTGTAAACTCAGCCAGAAATTAATAGGAGAAAACAATGAGTATTCGTACTAAATTCGAAATTAAAACTTTCGTCCTTGGTGCTCATCCAACGCCAGCTCGTAAAGCACAGGCTTTGATAGCTGACTTAAACCAAGCACGTGAGCAAAATCATCCAGACCTCCCAGTACTCGAAGAAGTATATGAGGAGTTCTCAAAAGAACACAATGTAGAAGATCTACTAAAATCAATTGAATCAGAAGAAGAACAATATTGGGTAGAGCGTTTAGCAAAACTAGCCGCTATTGATATTTTAACACTAGGTAAAGTACAGCCAGAACATATGAATTATATGGTTGCACTTTCTGATGAAGCATTTGCATCAACAGTTAAGTCAGCAACTACTTTGGCAAAATCATTAAATACATCTGTTAAAGAAATTGAAGCAGAACTTGGAAGTGATCTAGTACCAGATGAACTTGCAAAGTAAGGTAAGTAATGGTAACAGTACCAAAGTTTCATTATGAAAAAGTACTTAACACAAAGGTTATAATAGCAACTCCAGTAAGGGACTATGTAACTTCTGCTTATACATTTTCCATTGCAAACTTAATGAAAAAATGTGGACAAGATGGTCAACATATTGAATTAAGAATGTTACAAGGAAGTGAAGTAGCAATGCAAAGACAACAACTAGCCGTTGATGCATTAGCTGAAACAGATTTTACGCACATACTTTGGATAGATAGTGATATGAGATTTCCTAGTAATTTATTACAGGCACTTTTATCACATAAGAAAGACATTATTGCTTGTAACTATAGTACAAGAGTGCCACCACATAAACCGGTTGCATTTAAAGACGTTTATAATTTAGATAAACGTGTTTATGATGGTACTGGTTTAGAAATGGTAGAAGCAGTTGGCATGGGAGCCATGCTAGTAAAAAGAGAAGTATTTGAAAAATTAGAAAAACCATTCTTTAGTGTAAAATGGTTAGATGATTATACTTCATTAATGGGCGAGGATATATATTTCTGTTTTAAAGCCCGAGAAGCTGGATTTGATATCTGGCTTGAACAAGATATAAGTAAGCAGGTTGCTCACGTAGGAACTAGAGCTTACACAATACAAGGTGATTGCAATGAAGAAACTTAACATGAAACATACTCAACTTTTTGAGTACACAGGACAAAACGTTGTTACACCTTGGGACAGATTAAAGAAACATATTTTTGGTTCATATCCGGTTGTTACCGCACCTCGTACAAAAACAGAAGAAGATGCTCTTCAACTTGCATGGAGACATAGAGGTGAAAGTGATATGGCTTGGGTTGTAGATGAAAAAGCAACTCCAAGAGATGACTTTCCGTGGCACTATAGACCAAATGACCTTGAACGTGCAGTTATACATGAATTCCCAAGAGTAGTAAGACGTACTCGTCGACCAGTAGACTACGGAGATATTAAACTTGTACCAACAAATGGTGCAAACTTAGGTATTATCAGTAGTAATATTATCGGAAGTTATCATGAAGCAGACTTTGATATCTTTATGATTTCATTCCATGAAGAAGAAGCAGACCAAAATTTTAGAAAACTTAAACAACGTTTTCCAGATATCCAACATATTAAAAATGTACAAGGTATAGGAAATGCACATAGAGAAGCAGGTATTAAATCTAAATCAGAAATGGTTTATATTGTTGATGCTGATGCTATTATTGCAGATGATTTTAAGTTTGACTACATACCACCAATGAATAAAAGAGCTAATACAACTTATGTATGGCAGGCAAGAAATCCTATTAATGATCTTGTTTATGGATATGGTGCAGTAAAATTATTTCCAAGACAACAATTAGTTGATTTAGGTCATGAACTTCCAGACTATACAACAGGAGTATCCTTTTACCAACCTGTTAAGGAAGTATCTAACATAACTGCATTTAATAAAGATCCTTATAGAACATGGAGAAGTGCTTTCCGTGAGTGTGCTAAATTAGCATCAAAAATTAATCCAAATGCTCCTAGTAAAGATACAACAGAACGTCTTAACACATGGTGTACAGTTGACAATGGCGGACGTTTTGGTAGATATTGCGTTAAAGGTGCATTAGAGGGTAGATCTTTTGGTGAAGCAAATAAGGATAATGTTGAAGAACTAAACAAGATTAATGATTACGAATGGCTGAGAACGCAATTCGTTGAGTCTATGAAAAAGAAAGTAAGAACTGATTAATTTAGTATACCACTAACATTACTTTCTATAACAGTTTGTACCTTTTTTATAAACTCTTTATTGAATAACTGGTTTTTAACTCCTGGATGAAGAGGGCGAGGCCAGTTATTTACTTTTATCCAGGCATATCCATCACTCTCATTATTAAGAACAGGCAAGAATTCTTCTTGTACTAATACAACAAAAGTATTATAGACAAACTTTTTATCACCACTAGTATACTGATGAACAGGAATAATTTTTTCCATATCTGGAATCATTCCTATTTCTTCTTCTAATTCTCTTTTTAATGTTTGGATTGGTCTTTCACCTTTGTAACTTTTACCACCAAAGAAACACCAGGTACGAGGATGGTTTGCTTCTGCACCTCTTTGTTGCATTAATATTCTTCCAGTATCGGTGGCTAGTACAAGACAGCCACTGGCTTTTATAATTCTTTTATCCATTATTACTCTTGGTTATTATAGATATATACGCCAAAAACCAGGTTTATACAAACCTTCAAAACTATTAAACCAATCAGAACCATTCCATTCTAATTGATCATCAGTCTTAATATTCTTAACATATTGTTGTAATGATACTTGACTACTTACAAAACTAACTACCCAATCACTGCCATTATATTCTATAATATCATTTGCTTTGGCTTTTAATCCTCCCCAAATAGCAATGTCAGTTAAGTCTTTAGTAATGATATAACGATTTCCCATAGTAGGACTAGGGACATTTCCTTGACCAGGAATATTTTTTGTAGGATCTAAAACTCCATCTACAGGATTTAGAGTATTTGTTGGTAATGTATCAGTATCAATATCAACATCTAGTTCATTATCATTTGTTGAAAAAGATAATTTACCAACAATATCATTTGAAGCATCTTCTATATTATTACTTTTTCTTAAACGTACTTGACTTATTCCAGGACGTAATTGACCATAAGGTTTTAATACTTGTTCCCAGGTTAAAGAAGTACCATCATCATTTAATGGTTTACCTGCATTGTTTAATATTCTAGCAACGCCATTTATATATTCTAATTTTCTATCTTTAAATGCTATAACAACATAATTTGTTTGAGCTTCAAATGGTTCGTTCTCTCTAAATAAATCTAAGTTTGGATCATCTGTATTATGTAACTTATCAATAATAGTATGAATAAGAGTTTGTTTTTTAAGTTTTGCTGGTGGTGTAATTAATACTGGAACCTGAAAAGTCATTGTTGCAACATCAATAATATCATCGATCGTTGAACCAATACTTCTACTACTCCAAAGTATATTAGTCATTTCAACATAACTTAAACTAGTCCAGTCAAATGGATTATCACTAGTTCTAATATTTAATGTTGGATTGAATAATACTAATATCTGTTCAAGTAATTGAAGTTTTTGATCTGTATTAGAAGTCCATACATCTACATTCATTTCCATCATATAAGGAACTGGATTATGTCTTTGTACAGTATATGTTGATCCTATATTATCTGTATATTCTCCGGTAGACTCATCTGTTGCCTTTTCAAAGACTTGTACACTATCAACACTTTGTTGATAAGTTCTACGTTCAGGTGCTAGGTTAAGTGTGTTAATATAACATGAAATAAATGGAACAGTGTTTACAATATTCTCAGAATTTTCACGAGTTATATGTGCGGCCATTCTGTTTATATCACCATAACGTACTGGAACTTTTTGCATAACCGGCAACTTCTCTTCACTCTCACCCATTTGTACACTGAAGCCACTAAACAATCTTATAAATTGTTGAATGTACCTACGTACCTGTTTATCATAAAAATATTGCATTTCAGCCATTATTCAAAATCACTCTTAGGTTTAATTACTTTACTTAATGCTTGACGTTCTGGTTTTTCAACATCATCAATAACAACTGTATTGTCATTATTAATAAATCCAGAAGCATTGTAAGTTTTATCAGTCCAAGTTTGTTCAACTATATTATCATATAGTCTATGCCATCTTGATCCTCTTCTAACAAACATTCTGTTAGGAACAAAATCATTTCTTATAAAGTAGTCACCTTCGTTTGGCTGTGCTGGAAACTGATCTCCTGACGGAATAGATTCGCCATGTTCATATTCTTCAACTTTTTCTGGTTCGTTAAATAGGTGATCTCTTAATGGTTCACCCTTTGGATCATTTGTTTCAGCACTCTTAACAATAGCATCTGAAATATTAATTTCAGTTTTGTATGATGATAGATCCTGTTTTAATGAATTAGGATCATCAGCAGTACCAAGTATATCTGCGTATTCTTGTGTATCTGTTAGTGGTGCTACCTTAACTCTCCAAATATGAGGGAACCAAGTTTGTGAAAAACCTTCTGCTCCACGTGCGGCGTCCTGTACTACATAAAATTTATTTACAGCATTCCTGTCTTGGCTTAATAGTAATTCGTCACGTAAATGAGGTAATTCTAAAACATCACCTGGCATAAGTTTACGCCCCAATTTATCTATCATATCGTTGATATGGAACGTAATGAATAAAGTATCATTTGTTAAGAAAAGACCAAANTGAGATAAGTCAAAGTCATTATCACTTACNTTATANANACCTCTNAANTCGTAAATATCTGGTTCGTATTTACGATCTCGGTTTTCCATAAATAATAAGTCTTGAATTTTAGTTTCATTGATTGTTCCACTTGGATTATTTTCGTTACCCAATGGATCTGTTTCTGTGCCACCACTATAATTTGGTTCACTAGGATCTCCCTTGTCTGATTGAACTTTAGGACCTGCATATTTGTGAACGTGAACAGCGGTTCCACCTATATCAAATTGTTCTTTGATATTTCGATCAAGAAACTTATAATCATTACCTTTATATGGCTTGTATAAACTTAATCTTGGCATGAATCCTTCCTTTTA
>NHHF01000138.1 GCA_002171155.1 Betaproteobacteria bacterium TMED156 | reverse complement strand
TTGATTTTGATGAAATATAATTGAGTAAACTTCTGCACCACTCATTTCTTCTGTAGTGCCATCTTCAAAATCAACAATTATATCTACACCTCGATCTTGTTCCATCACTGCTTTATACTCAATTGTACCAAACATTCCTTCCCAAGCATCTGCGGCTGATTTCTTTTCTTTATAAATTTTATCATTAATATATTTTTCTGTGTGTGTTGGTCTCAGTTGTCCAATGATCGTTTCTGGACCCATATTCAGACATCTAATCACACTAGGATATAGTGAATTAATATCAATTGACGCTATCCAATCATGTAAACCTTTCTTAGGCGTTGCCACATAGGCACCAACTGCCGCACCAGATGAATGTGGTTCTCTATAAGGCCTATTAGGAATAATGAATCCACATTTATGTGATTCATTTACTATTGCTTGTTCTGTAACTGCAACTGCTCCCATTGTTGTTTGTAGTAGAACAGTATTTGCGTGTGCCAATACATTTGCTAGATCAATAAATTTTAGTTTATTATCAAGTTTTGACAGAAGTGCAACGTCTTGTCTGTTGTATGCAATAAATTTTTCAAAATCTTCATTGTACAATTGGTCAAGTGTACCTTCATACGGAATTTTCTTTTCACCAATTTCATATTCACCAATAGCATCAAGTCTATATGAATGCATTTCATGATAAGTGTATTTTCTATACAATTCTAAATAATCTAAATGTACTCTACCAAAGAAATCAAATGTTTGCTGTTCATTACCAAACTTTGTAAATGTTCTTTCACGTGGATATAAATCCCATAAACTAAAACGTCTAACATCATCTTTGCTTAAAACCATTTCAGTTCTATTCACAATATAAGGAATATCAAAACCTTCCGAGTTCCAACCACTTAATATGTCTGCATCTTCAATTAAGTGTAAAAATGTATTCAACAACTGTGCTTCTGTTTCACATAGTACAGTATTATCAAACTTTTTAGCAATCGAATCTGCCATTTCAAATGGCATGTCTTTTGGAGCAAGACATAATGTGATTAAACTATCAAGCCAATTTAAATGTAGTGTAATTGCTGTAATACGTTGGTGTGGATCATCTGGTTTTGCAAACCCACGATCCTTATCAAAGTCTACCTCAATATCAAATAATGCTATATGTAAATCTGGTGCTTCTTGTTTAATGTAATTTTCTTCTAAACACCTAAAAACTGGATTAAGATCAGCTTCATATAATCTTTGACCTTCATACAGTTTCTTTTCTTTTTGAAATGACTTGTTATTGTTTGTTTCAAACTTACTTAACGTTCTTCCATATATAGACTTGTAATCACCATCTTTATCTTCATAATAAAATCTATACGTGGTTGGAAATGTTTTATATACTCGCTCACCATCAATACGTTCTACAATATTGATCTGATCTTTATCTCTATTTAAATATGCGTCTACGTAACTCATTCAACATACACCTGGCCAAATTTGTTGCTAATAAAAGTTTTCCAATCAGCATCTTCTTGCTTAATGAAACCCTCACCTGTAAGTTCATCCCTACAGTATGATACTATATTAGCACAAACTCCAGATGCTGTCGACCTCTGAATTGCACTCATGCCATCTTTTCCAAAAATATTCTTTTGATATGACTTTTCTAACAATTTACCGCCTTTGATTCCAATTACTTTAATCAACATAACTACAACATCTTCTGTAGTATATGGCACTGTTTGATCAAATAGATCTCCTATTTTATCTTTATTGCTTTTTAAATTTAAATCTTGTAATAAGAAGTTCATCTTATCTCTATGACCTGGATATCTAATTGTTTTATAACTTAATGTTTTTACTTTTCCTTCAAATGTTTCGCACATTGTTGCTACCCCACCTGATGTATTAAATGCTTCGTATCTTCTTCCATCGATATAAATTCTTTCAACTCCATCCAAAGGTGGTATTTTTAGTTTATGACCATCTGCAATTATATCACATAAGTTACAATACTCATTAATTAATCCATTTGTCGACCAAGTTAAGTAATAGCTCATTTCATTTGATGGATAACGTGGCAAAGCACCAACTCTCATTTGTACGTCATGTGCTTCATCAAACTCTTTAATTAAGTTACTACCAATTATATTGACTGCCCCTGGGGCTAATCCACATTGTGGCATCATAAAAGTTTTAGTATCTAAATTTTTAATATAGTCAGTTACTTCAACATCTTCTGTTAGATCAAAATAGGCTACACCCATTTTTGATGCTACGTTGGCGATGTTTTTATTTAAAAAATAAGGAGCCGCTGAACAAACAACATCTTTGTTTTTTAAAAAATGTTCTAATTGTTTTTCATCTAATGCATCTAAAGATACAACTCCATCACTTGCTATCGAGTCACCTATTACGACATTGTAATTTTCTGATCTTAATAAACTGGCAATGACTCTGCCAATTTTTCCATTTCCTATAACTGCTATATTATTTTTCATAACTATTTTTTTGTTTTAACCTTTTTAGTTTTTTTCTTTATACCATATGCTTCAGCAAGTTTGCTTGGTTCCATTCCATCGATGGAAACAACTTTATCAAAAGTAATATCTTGCCACTCTCCATCTACGTTTGATCTTGCATGAAACGTATTTTGATTTGCATCAATACTACTTATTGTAAAATTACCAACATGGTCAACTGTACCTATTCCACCAAATGCCGTGCTTGAATACCATGCACTTACTTCTGTATCTTGCTTAATAATATTCCTTTTTATTAGTTCTTGTCCAAGTGTTTGGTCCATAGTTCTCGCTTTCTTTTTTCTTGTTGTTTTGCTGTACTGTATCCTATTAAAAATGACACTGCTATTACAGTACAAATAGCGAATAGATGCCAAATAACAAAATTATCCATTAGATACTCCTTTAAATTCATCAAACGTAATTGCTGTTTCAATTTTCATAATATGATTATCTAAAGCTAACTTACATAACATAACATCATCATGATTTGTCAAATACAAAACTGGATTACACCAATACGTTTTCCATTGATCTTTTTCTCTTATCATTTTGTGTAGTGACGATCCATATCTATATCTGTCTGTGTCTTTATCTGTAAAAAAATGTCCGAACCAGTGAATAATCTTACTCAAATCAGAATGGCAACTAAAAGTAATTTTATACTTGTACTTGTTCCAAAATAATCTATTTCTAGTAATACAATCTTTAGTTTCTTTTAAATGTTCATAATGTTTTTTGTTAAATGGTTCGTGTATTTCAGTTACCCATTTACTATAATTATTCATTACATATTCTAAATCTTTACGTTTTTTAAAAAATAACTGTATTGATCTTGCATGACGCATTTGATAATCATCTTTTGATAATTTTTTTAACCATCTAAGCATAGTTGTCATGCTGTCATAATAATCATCTGAGTTAAATCCTCTATGTTCTATTATTGCTTTATAAGGAAACTTACTATAAAATAATTTTGTTGTTGTTTCAAATCTCATTTAATCTTTATACTCAATTTCAATTTTATCATTTACAGCTTTTATTAATGCTGTCCCACCGTTGATCAATTTACCAAACAATATTTCTTTTGATAAAGGACGTTTAATATTTTGATCAAATATTCTTTGCATTGGTCTTGCACCCATTGACGGGTCAAAGCCTTTATCAGCCACCCATGTTGCGGCACTATCGTCAAGTACGACAATAACCTTTTTATCTTTTAACATTTCATTAGTTTCATCTTTAACTTTATGAACAATTTTTAAAATATTATCTTTTGATAATTTATTAAACTGTATTGTTGCGTCAAGTCTGTTTCTAAACTCAGGTGCAAAGAAGTCTTTAACAAAATCATCTGTTTTGTTAACTGAATCAGGAACCCCAATTCCCATTGGTGGTTTTTCACTTGCTTGAGCACCTAAGTTAGAAGTTAAACACAAAATGACTTTGTTAAACATCACAGTTTTACCTGTTGATGATGTTAGTTTACCGTCATCCATTACTTGTAACAATACTTGTAATACTTCTGGTGCTGACTTTTCAACCTCATCAAGTAGTAATACACAATTCGGATTGTCTTCTACATCATTGATCAGTTGTCCTGACCCTATAGATCCTTCTGCGTAACCTACGTAACCCGGAGGTGCACCAATTAATTTTGATACTGAATGTCTTTCTTGATATTCTGACATATCATATTTTAATAATTTAATTCCTAATGAATCTGCTAACTGTCTACAAACTTCTGTTTTACCAACACCTGTTGGACCTA
Source organism: Betaproteobacteria bacterium TMED156 (assembly GCA_002171155.1). Next base: position 9,340 of record NHHF01000138.1, on the reverse strand, counting down.
CAAACAAATAAGAACCAATTGGTTTATTAAATGGTCTTAAACCTGCTTTTGCAATCATAATAGAATCAACTAGTTTTTCAATTGCTTCATTTTGACCATACACTTTTGTTTTAACTTTGCCTTCTAGTCCAGCATAATTGTCTGTTTGCTTCTCATCAATAACATCCATAGGAACGTTTGAAATTTTACTTACTTGTTGTTGTATCATATGTTTTGTAACTGACGGTGACTGGGCCAATTTTGCTTTTGCACCAGCGGCATCAATTACATCAATTGCCTTGTCAGGTAAAAATTTATTATGTATAAATCTGTCTGCAAGATCAACTGCTAAATCAACACAACCGTCATCATATTTGGTTTGGTGAAACTTTTCATAATATGTAAGAATGCCATTTAATATTAATTTTGAATCTGTTTTGCTTGGTTCACCTAAATCTAATCTTTGGAAACGTCTCATTAATGCACGATCTTTTTCAAAGTTTTCTCTATACTCTTCTATTGTTGTTGTACCAATACATAATAATTTACCTTTTGCAAGTATTGGTTTTAACAAAGTACCAAAGTCCATGTTTGATTGTCCGGCACTACCTGCACCCATAATCATGTGTACTTCATCAATAAACAAAATAACATCTTTTTGTTTTTGTAATTTTTCTAAAACTACTTTTGCACGTTCTTCAAAGTCACCTCTAAATTTTGTACCTGCTACTAATGAAGCAACGTCTAATGAGTAAACTGTTTTGTCTTTGATTGCATCTGGAACTTGTTTATCCACAATCTTTTTTGCAATGCCTTCTGCGATTGCTGTTTTACCAACACCAGGTTCACCAACAACAATACAGTTATTCTTTTTACGTCTTGCAAGAATGTGTACAATGTCATCTAGCTCTGGTTCTCTACCAATCAATGAATCAATTCTTCCATCTTTAGCTTCTTGGTTTAANTCTGTACAATAATCNTCAAAACGAATTGNNCCACCNNCCATTTCTCCANCTTGNTGTCTTTCTTGTAGATGTACATCTTCACCATAACGTTCTTTTGTAAGTTGCTCAATAACTGCTTGTCTTGTAATATTATTTTTCTTTAAAAAGTACAAGGCATAACTATTTTTTTCACTTAATAAACTTACAAAAATATCTTTGATTGCTAATTTTTTTCTACCAGAAAATATAACCTGTGTGACTGCCCTATTAAATACTCTTTCTAGTGCTGAAGTTTTGCGTGGAGCGTCTGTTGATTCAACTACAATATCTTTCAACTTATTATCAAGATACTGCATACAGTCAACCATTATTTGATCAACGTCACCTTTAACTTCTGAAATCAATGATTGTATTTCTTTTTCGTTTGCTAATGCCAATAGAAGATGTTCAAGAACCACATACTCGTGGTTTCTCTCAGAAGCAAATTCCATTGCTCTATCTAGTACGGATTCTATTGGATCATATTCTTCAGCCATTGCGTTTTAACCTTTTATTTAATTTTTTCATTGCCATATCAAGTTTAAGTTTAGAAACTAATGTATCAAATGTTATTCCATTTAGATGATCAGTTTCATGCTGAAAAACTCTACTCATCATTCCTTCGAGTCTTTCATTAACTTTCTCTCCATTAGTATTTACATACTCTACAACTGTATTAAGTGGACGTAGAACTTTTAAAAATATGCCGGGAAAACTTAAACAACCTTCTGTAATTAAACCTTTTTCACTACCTGTTTCTACTACTTTAGGGTTAACAACTAACTTATAACGTGTTTTATCTCCCATTATAAAGAAACTTTTATCTAAACCTACTTGTGGAGCGGCAAGACCAATACCGTTATTTTGTGACATAATTTTGTGCATTTGTTCTGCTAATTTTACTACATTATCCATGTCGTCGTCAACACTTATTGTAGGTTTCTTTAAAATATCTGCAGGTGCGTACACTAATTCCATTATATGTTTTTCCTTATTTTTTCTAAAAGTTGTTTTTGTTCATCTGTTAATTTTTTTGGTATTTGATAATTTAATTTAATATACAAATTTCCTGATGTACCATTGTTTAATTGCATACCTTTTCCTTTTACTCTAATTACATCTTCCGGTTGAGTTAGAGGTGGAACAGTTATAGTTATATTATTATCAAAATGTTCAATATCAACTTTTGTTCCTAATAACGCATCAAAAATATCTATATCTATGTTAGTGTACAAGTCTTTTCCTTTTTGAGTAAACTTTTTATGAGCCGCGACAGATAATACCACATATAAGTCTCCTGGTCTTAAGTCTTCATGCAACGTTGATCCTAAACCTGAAAATCTTATTTGTGTTCCTGTATCACATGCCTTTGGAATATCTATTTTTACATTTTGATTTGTGCCTGTTGGTGTTTTAATAACTACTTCTTTTGACACACCATAAAAAACATCTTCCAAAGAAACAGTTAAGTTAATCCTTATATCTTGATTACGTAATGGTTTTGCTTTTCTTTGTCTAAATGTTCTTCTTGATGTGTTATCGCCAAAGAATTGCTCAAACATATTTCCAAAGCCAGGTATATCACTATCAATAATAATATCATCAAACGATCCGCCTGCAAATCCAAAAGGTCCTTGACCACCTTGTGCACCATAGCGTCTTTCCATATCATATTGTTGTCTTCTTTGCTGATCACTTAAAATATTATTGGCTTCATTTATTTTTTTAAACTGTGTGTCATCACCACCATTAAGGTCAGGATGATACTGTTTGGCGAGCTTTTTATATGCTCGTTTTATCTCATCCTGCGATGATTGTTCCGATACTCCAAGTGTTTTATAATGATCCTGACTCATTGTTTAAGTATATAACAGATTAATTAAAAGTCAAGTATTATTTAGGTTTATTGTTGACTTCGTCTTCTTGATTATATTCTTCGTAATATTTTTTATATTCTTCCAACAGTGTATTTGTTTCTTGAAGCTTTGCTCTAATCTGTGCAAAGTTTTTGGCCAGTATTTCAAAGTCTCTGTCAGTCAATCCAAACAACACTGGGTCAATGCCTTGTTCTTCTAACTTTTTGAATACTTCATCTGCATTTTCTGAATTGATAATTATCCATCTAATCTCTTCCAGTTCTAATGGAGTAGGCATAGGATGATCTAAATTCTGTCTTGGTTCTTCAACTGAAAATACTTTTATTCTTTTTTCACCAATCGTACAGCCAGTCAATGCAACAACTATAAGAACTAGTATTGCACCTTTAAGAAATGATATCCAAGATACCGCATACCAGCTAACTCCTAATTTATTCTTCCACCAATCTATTTGGCTGTTATGCCATTTAAAAAATTTATTCATATGGTACATATGAAGGGTTTGCTAATGCCGGACATTCTGGATTGATTTCCGATTTCTTAGTTGCCTTCAACTCCTCTTCTGTGTGTGGGGCCCCTGATGCTAATTCAATACATCTAGCCGCATTGTTGGCTCCATTGTTTATTATTTTTTCTAACAGTTTTGGCTTTTCAACACCAATTTTACCAACGTCCCTGCCACCTTTGTTAAATCTTTTGTCTAGATCTTCTAGATCTTTTTTCAAACTGTTGATTAAAACATTTAATTGTTTGTTTGATTCTAGTATTTCTTCAAAGTCTGCTTTTTGTTGTTCTAATAATTCTTGTTGTGATTCAATCGAACGTTCTAGTTCTATTTGATTTGCTTTTAATACAGCATTGTCAGAACGTAATTTCATTACATACATACCAGCACCTGCTATTGCTGAGATGATCACTACTGTAAAAATAACTTTAATATAACCAAACATAATTAATCCTTTTTATGAATTGTATCGCATTGTTTAATGTATTTAGTATAATCATCAATTGAATGATCTACAAACCCATCACCGACAGTTTTATTAAAAAGACTTGCTATGCCGTCTTTGAATACTCTCGTCCAATTGACTGCACCAATTCTTATTTCATGTTTTCCATCAATGTAACAAAATTTACCAACGTGTTTAAATCCCATAAAAGTTGTAGGAACTCTTGTTACTAAATCTCTTTGATTTCTAAATCTCCACACTGGGCATTTGATTGTTTTCGTAAATGCTCTATTGCCTGCTCTCGGTGAACCATATGTAAAGCAACCAGTTGCAAATGTTCCTAATCTTGCAGTAGCTATAGTTGCCGCGGCCGCTCCTAATGAATGACCAGTCAAATAAACCTTTTTAGTTTTGTTGTTTTTTGGATTTACACCATGTTCAAAGAATAGTTTTTTAATATCATCCCAAATTTCATCAACATATTTTGCAAAACCTGTGTGAACTTTTCCACCTTCCCATGCAGGTCTTTTCCAAAAGTTTATGTCTGATTTAATGTCAGCCCATTCAGTTGGCTGTGTACCTCTAAAGGCAATTATAAAATTTTCATCATTCCAAAGTACGTATGCTTGACTTCCATTATTGTCTACAAATTGATAGTGTAAATGATCAATAATATCTTCTTTTCTTAAAAAATGCGTAAAAGACTTTGGTGAATAATAACTAGCTGAACTTAATTTTGAAAAAAATAATGCTGTGCTAGTATCAAATTTATCAACAACAAAATTAAGAAGCCCAGACATGAGTCGCTCCGTTTTGTTTTCCCACTCTTGCAATTTGATTCATACTTTTAATTACTTGATTATAATATCCTTCTGGCTTACCACCTGATATCATATTGCCATCTCTTTGTGGTTCTTCTTCTGGCGATGGTTTGCCAATTGCTTTTTGTAACCACTGTGTTGTTCTTGCTATAAATTCATCAATTGGAAAAGGTGGCACATCTTCTAAATCTGTTGGATAGCCAAGCTCATCCATTACCTGTCTCATATTTGCGTTAGCGAGAGTGAGATCTAGTTCAGGTTTGTAATCCGGATTTGGTTTAGGATCTGCATCATACGGATAGTCTGCTTTGTAAACATCAGGATGATATCTATCACCTGACTCGACAGATGGTCTCCACATGCCGTCCTTACCTTTAGCACCAGCTGAAAAACTCATGCTCTCTTGTATTGCCTGAACTAGTTCTCTAAATCTCATAATTAACCTCTTGTGAAAAATTGATATGCACCAAAGGCAATAGCGGCATAGGCCGCAATGTTAATCCAACTACCTAAAAATAAGATAATCAAACCAACTGCTACTAAACCCAGTCCACCATGTGATGCTTTTTCTTTAAGTCTATCTGTTAACCAACTCATGTTCATCTCCTTTTATTATGACTTATTTTTCTAACTTTGAAATCCTACTCTCAAGGTCAGCCAACTTTTCTTTTAAAGCTGGAAATTTTGCCATTCTTTTCTCCTCATCAGTGAGAAGTTTTACGTTATACCTTTTTGCCGCCCAGTTGTATAGTGAATCTACCTTATTGTAGAACCATACACCTAGCTTGGTATCTCGAAACCATGTTGCTGTTGCATTTCCAATAATTGCTCCAGCCATTGCTTTTATAATCCAAAACCACATATTACTTGTACCTGTATACTACCCTTCCTTTTGATAGATCATATGGACTAATTTCTACATCAACTTTATCATTCTCTAATATTCTAATATGATTTTTTCTCATCTTACCACTTAAATGTCCTAAAACTTGATGTCCATTTTCTAACTTTATTTTAAATGTTCCTGCCGGTAAAACCGAAGTCACTGTACCATTCATTGTAATTACGTTATCCTTTGACATTAACCTCTAATTGTTTTTTCAATCATTTGTTCAGATAACATGTGGGTTCTACCACCATGAAAATTTAATTGCCATTCAGTAACTGTTGTTACACTTTTAATATCATGAAGTATTTCTACTACACGTTTCATTGTTTCTTGATCTTTTTTTATTTCTACGAATACCATGTAATTTCCATCTTCATCTGGACCCGGTGATACTTCTGTATCTTTTATTCCAACATATCCACGTTCTATAAATCTTGCTAAATCTTGAGCTGGTTCTTCATCTTTTGAATACAAGCCCATTACTAAAACTTCTTTTGCATCACCTGTTTTTGGCTCAAACTGATCAATGCTAACTTTGTTTAAAATAAGGTGTTGTAGATCACCTGATCTTAAACCTTCTTCAAGGCGCTTACTCGTCACTAGTGATTGTAGTTTCATCTGTAATCCCCTCGTCTTTTGCTTTGTCTTGTGCTTCAACTTCAGCATCAGTTTCTAAATCAAAGTTGTCTAATAATCTTTTTGGCATTTTAATAGTTACCAACCAAACTGGTACTTCATCCACTTGTGGTTTTTTTGTTCCAGGTTTAAAATCACCTGGTGTTTTTACTCTACGTGGAGCCAAATAGTAATCTTTTTTGTAATACACTTTGCAGTCATAACCAAGTAAACGTTGACCACCAGCTGGATCTGGCATCATTTCTCTTGGATACATTATTGTAATATCTACCCAATATCTACCAATTTTAGGTCCGTCTACAATTTCACCTTCCATCCAGTTTTTATAGGTGTAAATTCCCATTTCGTCCATAGATTTTTCAAACTCTAGCAATATATCAAGTAGGCTAGTGTTCTTGTGAACTGCGTAATGATTATCTAATATCTCTTGTGTATCCATAACAATTGTATTTATGCTAATTAAACGCAGATTCGTTTAATTGAATTAGCTGTTGATATCCACCTATGCTTTGACCTTCTATATAGATCTGGGGCATGGTTCTATGTCCTTGGCTAATTACAAATTCACGTGCTTCTAGCTGTTCCTCTATGTTGATTTCTTTAAATTCAATATTTTTACTTTTTAACCAGTTTTTTGCTTGAACACAGTAACCACACAAATTTTTACTGTAGACTATAACTTCTTTCATACTATTTTCCTTCAAGATTTTGAAATATAAATGGTTGTAACTTAACATCAAAAGTCATAAATTCACCATCTCTGTATACTTTGACTTTTAATATGTCACCAATTTCGTTATACCATAACTGCTTGATAATATCAAGTGATCCAACTATTTCATGTCCACCAACTTCAACTAAAATATCACCACTTTTTAAACCAGCTAATTCGGCCGCTCCGCCTTCTGATGGTTTGTCAACTTTTACCACTGATTCTATTCCGATACTTAATAAATGTTTTCTTTCTTCAAGAGTTGAAACTACTTTCATCTGTATTCCAATAGCAGGATATGTTGTGTAACCTTTTTCAATAATTTGATCAACTGATCTTTTTGCTAGATTAGATGGTATTGAAAACCCAACTCCTGAAAAAGATCCTGTTCTTGAAAATAATAATGTGTTTACCCCAACAACTTTACCACACATATCAAACAAAGGACCTCCTGAGTTACCTTGGTTGATAACTGTGTCTGATTGATTGTATGTTATCATTGGTTTTGATTTATCTGGTGATCTATCAACGTAACTTATAATTCCTTTTGTGACTGCCCATGGCATACTCAAACCATGACCAATTGCTATCACGTCACTACCCATTTCTAATTTATCGCTGTCTCCCCATTCAACAAATTTAGTTGGACCTTCTGGATTAATTTTTACTACGGCGATATCTGCAATTTCATCAATACCTACAATTTCTGCATCTCCATATTCTAAAGGAGAATCCCAATAAAATATTTTTAGAGTAGTTGCACCTTTTACCACGTGTGCATTGGTAACAATATAACCTTCATCATTAATAAAAAATCCTGTTCCAATTCCTGAAGTAGGTCTTGGTATGCTAGGCATCAATCCACCAAATTCATCATCAAATGTTACTTCTGGACCTCTTTCCATAAAAATATAAACTACATTAGGTATAGCTTCTGCAACTATTTCAGATGCAGTGTTATACATACATCTCTCATACTTAAATGTATTTGGATTGTCATCATCGTGTGTTGATGCGATTAGTTTGTAAGGTACCATCAAAGATAGCATCATGACCATTAATGGTAGTAGCTTTAGTTTCTTCATCTTGTTTCTCCTAAAACGATCCTGCATCAACTGACGATTGTATCTTAGACTCGGTGTTTGGGATTTGTATCGTATTCTTTTGTGTTAGTAACAATTGATTTAATTCACACATTAATGATACTGCTTCTTCTTGAGTTAATCTCAATTCTTTGCTGTTTGATTTTTGTAGATGTATTACTCTGTTACAAAAACTTTTTATGTTATCATACTGTGCCATGTGTGTGCTTTCGTTCTCGCTTTTTATTATTTATGTTAATATTCATTTCCATTTCTGAATAAAATGGACCAACATACGAGACTGCACCTTCGAGCAAAGTGTTTAATTTAGGATTAAATGACGGCACCCAACCTTTAGCAAATTCAATACCATAATATCCTGCACTGTATTTTACACCAGATTTAATTGTTTTGGTGTATGTAGGCAATGATTTGTAATGTTCTACATTATAAGGTTGTACCGGAGTAGGATATCCTTCAACATCAAAGTTACCTTGTACAGGTTGATCTAATAATCTCTTTTCTTCAACCTTAAAAGGATCTTCTCCTAAAAATTCAACTACATTCTCATATGAGGTGAAATCTTTTCTATCTTTATCTAGTAATAACTGCCATGTGCTATTTGCATGTCTCATGGTCCCTATTTTCTGCTCATTGCTTTCTAGGATCCAAAAAGAATCTTTAATTATTTGCTTTGCTTTTAACACGTGGATAACCTGCATTTAAATATTGTGCGTGATCAGTTGGTTGTTCAGATAATCTATTTAATCCATACTTTGCACAAAATTTCATAAATCTTATACCAACCTGATCAACATGTTTTGGATTCTGTGCTTGGAATATTTCTGCAAACACTTTTTTTCTAATTTCTTCTGGCTGTTGTGTAAGATCGATTAATTTTTTATTTCTTTCATAACATTCTTTTACTCTATGTTCAGTTCCATTATGATCTGTCCAACGTTGCAACATTAAATTGTTCCACACAAATCCTTGATTCTCTCTATCTGCAAATGCTTCTTCTAATTTTGCTTTACGCACTTTCGGATATGCTGAAAATACATTGTCAGCTGAATCACCCCTCATACATTTTTCAAAAAGCATCCATTCCGGATTAGGCGGAAGTTTTGTTTCACCTGTTTTTTTATCTATGATCGGACGATCTTTTTCATCATAAAAACCATTTGCTGTTACAATTTGATTTGCAACACCATTGTATAGCGTCACATTATTATTGATTAATTGATAGAAATCAGAATCAGAAGAAATAATTACATGTTTTTCATTTGGGTGTGCTTGTATCCAAAGTGCAATACAATCATCTGCTTCTGAAGTTGGTTCACGCAACACTGAACAGTTTGTGTTTTGAATGTTTCCGGTATGGTACGTGTGTAGTTGTCGGAGACGTAAATTC
>NHHF01000137.1 GCA_002171155.1 Betaproteobacteria bacterium TMED156 | reverse complement strand
CTTTTTTTTTGAATAACACCGTTTACATTACCTTGACTAACCCTGGCTAGTACTTTTTCACCACCAGTATTGTGAGCAACAACCAGACCAACAAACGATTTAGTAATGGAAACATCTCTAAAGTGTTTTAATAATTCGTAATCGGTTTTTTCAGAAAAGTCCAAAGTGGTGGCAAAACTGATTTTCAAGAAAATAATGTTGGAAAGTAAAATAAATATGTATGTTTTTTTAATCATTACGGTAATAGTAAAATTAGTTTATGGGAGTTTAACAAAGAGCGACACCACCGGTGCTATTTTCGTGAAGTTGACAGTAAGTGTCCATTATTGCCGGCATTTCACTCTCATCAACTAAAATAGTTTGTTGATCTGCAGGCTGAATAACAACAACTAAAAGACCTAGAGCAAAAGCTGGACCAGCAATAAGTAAAGGTATTTTTTTTAATCTTTTTAAAAATTGATCCTTTGCACTAAAGGATTTATTAGCATTGTGAGCAGGTTCAGAGCTAATTCTAGCTTTAACTCTTTCTGAAAAGTTTTTTAAATTTGAGTTATGTAAATTGGAATTACTCATAACATCAGTAATTAAAGAGTAGGTGTTCCACTTGTCTCTGTTTTCAGAACTATAATTAATTGCACCTGAAGTGTCAGTGTAACAATCATAAATACCAGATAATTTTTCTGTATCTGAAACTCTACTTTCACTTGACTCAGTCATAAATATTCCTATATTGAATTAAATTTTTACCATCTCTTACTAGAAGAGTTATCAAGAAGTGGCTTAAGCTCCTCAGATATTGCCTCTCTTGCCCTGAAAATCCTAGATCGAACCGTTCCAATCGGACAATTCATTACTTCAGCAATTTCCTCATAACTCAAACCTTCCATCTCCCTTAAAGTTACTGCTGTATTCAACTCACTGGGTAACTTTTCAACTGCTCTATTAACTGCTTCGGCAATCTGCATACCAACAAGAGTTCCCTCAGGTGTCTCACTAGAATCTGTGACTCCTTGAAAATCAAAAGATTCCCCATCTTCTGAATTTGAGCTCAAATCACTAACAGGAATAGGTCTTCTACCTTTAGAAAATAAGAAGTTTTTTGCTGTGTTGACTGCAATCCTGTATAACCAAGTATAAAAAGCACTGTCTCCTCGAAATTGAGGTATAGCCCTATATGCTTTTAGAAAAGACTCTTGAGCAATATCTTCAACTTCAACTGGATCTCTAACAATTCTTGAAATTAATCTAATCACTCTTCTTTGATATTTTATAACCAAGAAGTCAAAAGCTGCCTTGTCCCCAGATTTAACTCTGTTGACCAGCTCTATGTCAGTTTCACTTTTCTCCACTCAATTCACTAATATTTAGTAAAAACCAAGCTTCCATTTGTTCCACCAAAGCCAAAATTATTCTTAATAGCAACTTTCATTTTCATATCTCTTGCATTATTGGCACAATAATCCAAATCACAATCTGGGTCTTTATTTAGCAAATTGATCGTAGGGGGTATTTTGTCTTCATACAATGCCTTTATTGTCAGAACTGACTCTAATCCTCCAGCACCTCCAAGCAAATGGCCTGTCATTGACTTTGTTGAACTTACAACTATTTTTTTTGAATGTTCTCCAAAACATTTTTTAATTGCAAGAGTTTCATTTTTATCGCCTAACGGTGTTGATGTGCCGTGAGCATTAATGTAGTCCACCGAATCAATATTTAATCCTGCGTCTTGTAAAGCTCTGTGCATGCAACGTCTAGGTCCATCAACGTCCGGGGCTGTCATGTGAAAAGCATCACTTGTCATACCGAAACCAGATAACTCTGCATAAATTTTTGACCCTCTTTCTTTTGCAAGATCTAAAGCCTCTAAAAAAATTACTCCGGACCCTTCTCCAAGAACAAAACCATCTCTTTCTTGGTCAAAAGGCCTTGATGCTAATTCAGGAGCATCATTTTTTAGAGATAGCGCACGAGCAGCAGCAAAGCCTCCCACACCAAGGGGGGATATTGTTGATTCTGATCCTCCCGCAAGCATTGCATCTGCATCACCACATTGTATTAACCTTGCGGCTAATCCAATACTGTGCAAACCAGTTGTACAAGCTGTAACAGCAGAAATATTTGGGCCCTGTAAATTGTTTCTAATACTAAGGTGCCCGGAAATCATATTGATAATTGAGCCTGGTACAAAAAAGGGGGAAACTCTTTTAGGACCTCTATCTCTTAGCACTATGTTGGTTTTCTCTATTAGAGGTAAACCACCAATACCTGATCCTACTAATACACCTACCCTATCACTATTTGATTCAGTTACTTTAAAACCAGAGTCACGTAAAGCCTCTTCACCAGCAACAATACCATAATGAATAAATGGATCCATATTACGAGATTCTTTGACAGATAAAAAGTCCTTTATTGAAAAATTCTTAACTTCACCTGCAATGGTTACGGAGGAATCACTTGTATCAAACCTTGAAATCTTAGCAATGCCTGACTTACCAGACAAAATTGAATTCCAACCATCATTGACATTGTTGCCGACTGGTGAAATTAATCCTAATCCAGTTACTGCGACTCTACGAAAACCATTCTTAAATCTAGAGCTACTCATTTGAAAATAAATTCAATTCATAAATAAAATTTGCTAAAGACTTAAATCTAATTTTAAAAGAAATTTCCAAACTAATCTTTCAAATTTGCTTCAATGTACTTGATAGCCTCTTGAACTGTAGTTATTTTTTCAGCCTCTTCATCAGGTATCTCACATTCAAAGGCGTCTTCAAGAGCCATAACGAGCTCAACTGTGTCCAGCGAGTCGGCACCTAAATCTTCCACAAATTTGGATTCGTTTTTTATGTCCTCCAATTTTACGCCTAACTGTTCTGAAACTATGCTTTTAACACGACTATCGATCTCTTCCATATTTCTCCTTCATTAAATCAATCTTTAAGGATACAGCTATTGTATCAGGACATAAACATACCACCATCAACATTTAATGTAACACCTGTTATATAGGAAGCATCTTCCGACACAAGGAATGATACAGCATTTGCAACATCTTCAGGTCTTCCAAATCGTTTGAGTGGTATGTTGCTCAAAATATTTTGTTTGACATTGTTTTCAATACTATCTGTCATGTCAGTTTCAATATAACCTGGAGCGATGCAATTAGCTGTTATAGATCTACTTGCTAACTCTTTTGCAACTGACCTGCAAAAACCTCCAATACCAGCTTTTGCAGCAGAATAATTTGTTTGACCAGCGTTTCCTGACAAACCTACAATTGAAGTTATAAATATTATTCTTCCCCATCTATATTTTATCATTGGCCTCAAAATGGCTTTAGTTAATCTAAACGAAGAGGATAGATTTACATCAATAACCTCGTCCCACTCCTTTTCACTCATTCTCAACAATAAATTATCTTTTGTTATACCCGCGTTGTTAATAAATACAGCGGGTGGACCATAGTTTTTAAGTATGTTTTTAACAAAATCATCGATATTATCATTGCTTAGGTCCAAAACTAGCCCAAATCCCCTTCCACCAAGACTATCAATTGTTTCACTTATAATTTGAGCAGATTTTTCAGAAGTACCAGTACCTAATACATAATAATTTTGACCAACTAGTTTTTTTAGAATTGCATTACCTATACCTCTGGAAGCACCTGTAATCAAAACAATCCTAGTTGAATCATGGTTAACGATGTTTTTTTTCATGTTATTGAAGCATTCATAAATTTTTTGAAACAACTTTGTTGATAATTAATTCGTTAGATAAAGAATATGATTGAATTGAAGGACAGATTCTTTTGTTTAAACCAGCAAGAACTTTTCCGGGTCCGCACTCAATTAGTAAGTCAATTTCGCTATTTGAAAATTTTCTTATTATCTCATACCACCTCACGGGTGACATAGCTTGTCTTGCTAATGAATCTTTAATCTGATTATTGTTCGTTAGAATATCTACGTCAACATTGTTAACAACAGGTATTTTTGGTGGTAAAATTTTCTCCTGCTCCAACCTTATGAATAATTCTTTAGAAGCAGGAGACATCAAGCTCGAATGAAAAGGAGCTGAAACTGGTAATTTTATAGCTCTTCGAGCACCGGTCTCCTTTGCTATTTTGCATACCTCGTCTACTGATTCGCAAAAACCTGATATCACAGTTTGATCTGCTGAATTAAAATTTGCCGGCTCAACTTTAGAAATTAATGAAGAAACTTTTTTGCAAATCTCAATTACAACTTCACCACTTAAACCAATAACTGCAGCCATAGTGCCAATTCCGGTTGGTACGGCTTTTTGCATAACATTTGCACGAAATTCAATTAATTTAAGAGCTTGTTTAAAATCGAGGGCTTCTGCTGCTGTTAACGCAGAATATTCACCAAGGCTGTGACCCGCCATGATTTTTGGATTGGGTCCATTTTTTTCTCGATAAAGTCTCCAAATGGCAATAGATGAGATCAGTATTAATGGTTGAGTGTTAGTGGTTTGATTAAGTTCAAACTCGTTATCGCCAAATATAAGTGAAGAAAAATCCTTCCTGAGAGTGTCCGATGCTTCTTCAATTGTATCCATGACAACGCGATTACCGTAAAACTCTTTCATCATTCCAACAAACTGAGAACCTTGGCCTGGAAAAATAAATGCTGCATTCATATCATAACCCTGTAAAGCTACATTCTGATTAGTGAGGATCCCCATGATAATCCACCACCGACTCCTTGAACTAAAATTAAATCACCATGCAAAATTCTCCCATCTTTTCTTGCAGTATCAATCGCTAATGGTATTGAAGCAGCAGATGTATTGGCATGATTAGAAACTGTATTAACTAGCTTATCTTCAGAAATTTGCAAACGTTTTGCAACAGCATTCAATATTCTTGAATTGGCTTGATGGGGAATAAACCAATCTATATCAGTAATTGGTATTTCTGCCTTCGACATCACATCCTGAGCGTTGGAAGTTAACGCATCAATAGCCCTCCTGTACACTTCCTTACCATCCATCTCAGCAAAAGGATTCCCAATAATATTTCCTTGTGAAACTCTAGCAGGGGCTCTAAGAATATTAGCGTATTTTCCATCGGCACGAAGAATGGATTTTAAAATACCTGGTTTGTTTGATGACTTTAAAACAACTGCTCCGGCTCCATCGCCAAACAAAACACAGGTTGATCTGTCTTGCCAATTAAGTATATCCGATAAAGTTTCAGCGCCAATAACCAATGCACATGAGTGTTGACCGGATTTAATAAAAAGGTCACAGATATTTAAAGCATATGCAAACCCACTACATACCGCTTTAACATCAAATGCTGCACCTTTATCAATACCAAGCTGACCCTGAATTTTGCAAGCTACTGAAGGGAAAATGGAGTCAGGTGTGGTTGTTGCAACAACAACCAAATCAATTTCATTTATTGATACTCCAGCATCTTCAATAGCAATCTTTGCCGCTTTCAAACCCAGAGTTGAAGTTGTATCGTCATCACAAAAATACCTTTGTTTAATGCCAGTTCTGTCATTGATCCATTCGTCAGAAGTAGAAACACCAATTTTCTTTAATTTTTTGGATAAATCTAAGTTAGTAATTGCTTGCCCAGGCAGAAAAGAGCCGGTTCCAATAAGTTTTGAAAAGGTTTTAGCGTATTCCATTTACATTTGCTCAATTATTTTGATTTAGAGCTTCTATAATTTTGACATTTAGGCCGTTTCTGACTGAACCAACTGCTCTCTCAATTGCATGTTCGAAACCGAAAGAGTCAGCAGACCCATGACTTTTATAAACAACTCCCCTCAGGCCAACTAAAGCGGCTCCATTATATCTCCTGTGGTCTATCTTAGAACCAAATTTTTTTAGTACTGGAGAACTGATAAAAGCTGCTAGCTTTGATAAGCTGTTGGATTTATATTCTTCCTTTAATAAATTAATAATCATTTGAGCTAAACCCTCGGATGATTTAAGTACAATATTGCCGACAAATCCATCACAAACAACTACATTAACTGATCCATTAAATATGTCATCCCCTTCAACATTTCCAACAAAGTTTAAATTGCTAGATTCTAATAATTTACTGGTCTCTTTAACAACTTCATTGCCTTTAATATTTTCTTCACCTATATTTAATAATCCAATTGTTGGGTTTGGAATTAAATCATTAACACTGACCAAAGCTGACCCCATTGATGCAAATTGAAACAGTTGTGATGGGGAGCATTCGATATTTGCCCCTAGATCAAGAACAGTAGTGGAAATTCCTTTTTTATTTGGTAGAGCAGAAGCAATTGCAGGTCTGTCTATTCCAGGTAGCGTTCTTAACAAAAATCTAGCTATTGCCATTAATGCGCCTGTGTTTCCTGCACTAACAACTGCGTCAGTTTTGCCTTCTTTTGTAATTTCAATAGCCTTCCACATGGATGACTCTTTACCATTTTTCAATGCAAAACTGGGAGCATCGTTCATTGAAATTTCTTTGTCAGTATGAAAGATGTTTAATCTTTCTGAATTACCAGATAAATCAAAACAAAATTTATTAGATTTTTTACTTACAATTTCCCTTAACACTTTCTTAATTTGTTTGACGTCACCTACCATTGTAATAGAAACATCAAAGTTAGTATTTAGGTAGTTAATGCATGCCGGAATTATAGTTTTAGGACCATGGTCACCACCCATAACATCAACTGCTAATCTGATTTCATCAGGCATAAGTTATCCTTATAAATACTAAACAGCCAATATTTTGAAACCAAAAGATTAAACTTCAGATTCTTCTTCTTGTGTATCTTCTTTAATATCTAATACTTTTTTTCCTCGATAAAAGCCAGAGGAACTTATGTGGTGTCTTCTGTGCACCTCACCAGTCTCAGGTTCGATAGCAAGTGGAGGTTTAGACAAATTATCATGAGAACGATGCATGTTACGTTTAGATGGGGATTTTTTACTTTGTTGTACTGCCATACAAATACTCCAGTATATTCAAACAATTATTGATTATAGAACATTGTACTATTTATGCAATTTTTGTTTCAAGCTCAAAAATGGTTTATGAGTTTGGTTCTCATCATCTGGTTCTGATCGTAATTTGATTTCTTTTATATGTTTACTGGGCAATGAACAATTTGAATGAAAATAGATGTTTGTTGTTTTAAATAATAATTCCTCTTCAAACAATAGAATTAAAGTTAATTTTTCTTCAATAGAAACAGCATCAAATCTACTTCTTTCTTGTTTATAGTATTTAATAACTTCATTTGTTGTATTAAAAATAATGTATTTCTTTTTAACTATTATTTTCCTGGATATTTTTTTTAAGCACCTTGTGCAAGTAATTTTCAAATTAAATTCACCATATAACTCTAAAGAGTTAAAATTTTGATTTGATGACCAAAAACCTTTAGACAGCAGATAACTTCCAGTATCTTTTAACCTTAAAAAATCACTATTAACAAAGTAACCCTGTTCTGTTTGTTTACCATCAATAACTTCAAGTATTGATTTAGATTTGTTCATGTGGCAGCTTAAAATAATTTATTGATATAGAATTTAATTAAATTTTAAATACTTAAAATATATGAAAGATAAACCGGAAATTATTCTTGCTTCAACTAGTCACGCAAGAATTGAAATATTAAAAAAAATTAATTTCAATTTTGTGACCAGACCTCCTAATGTTATAGAAAAACAATTAAAAGGTGAAAAACCAGAGAACATGTCATTGAGGCTATCTAGAGAAAAAAGCATTTCTGTCGCCATAAATAATCCCAATTCTATAGTAATTGGTTCCGATCAGGTTGCTGTTTGTCGAGGTAAAGTTTTATCGAAACCACTAACTGAAGAAAATGCCATAAAGCAATTATCGTGGCAAATAGGAAACAAAACTGAATTCTACACAGGTATTGCTATAAGTAGAAATGGCGGAAAAAATATAAAGTCAGCAGTTGTAAAAAGTTATGTCGAGTTTTTAGATAAAAAACACTTATCAAATGATTTTTTGAGCAGTTATGTCAAAAAATCATCCCCTCTAAATTGTGCTGGAAGTGCAAAATTTGAAGGGATCGGTATAAGTTTAGTAAAAAGAGTATCAAGTGAGGACCCAAATGCTTTGATGGGATTGCCAGTAATAAAATTATTTGGTTTTTTCAACGAATGGGGATATTCCCCTCTGAGTTTAGTAAATTAAGAAGAATCTCGCTTCCGAAACTTGACTTGAGTTCATCACCCAGCTTTTCGAGAAAAGAAGAAGGTATGGTGTAGTCGACTACATTTTCAACTTTGAAAACTGTTCTCGCTACGGAGCCAACTGAACCTAATTCATCTGACAATCCTAGCTCAATACTTTTTAAGCCGGTAAAAACCATTCCAGAAAAGACTATTGGATCATTTGATAATCTATTTCCCCTCTCACTTGTTACAGCATCTATAAAGTTCTTGTGTATTTCGTCCAACATTTTCTGAGTCTTATCCTTATGATTAGGATTAATTTCTGAAAAAGGATCAAGCATGGCTTTGTTTTTTCCAGCAGTCATAAGCCTTCTTTCAATTCCAATTTCTTGCATTAAATCAGGGAAACCAAACCCATTTATTAAAACTCCAATTGAACCAACAATGCTGGATTTATTTACATAAATTTTTTCAGCAGCAGATGCTATGTAATAAGCACCAGAAGCAGCTATATCCTCAACTACTGCAATTATAGGTTTATCTGGGTTTATTTTTCTTAACCTGAGAATTTCATCATAAATAATTGCGGACTGAACTGGACTACCTCCAGGACTGTTAATCCTTAGAATAACTCCGACTGATTTTGGAGAGTTAAAGGCATTTCTAATCGATTCATTCAGAATTTGAGCATCAACATCACCATCAACTTGAATAGTACCAGCCAAGTTTATTAAAGCAGTGTGAGAATCAAAGCCTGAATTAACATTAGTCATTTTTGAAATTGATCCAAAACCCATTATTCCCAAAAAAATTAACAAAAAAAGAAAGCTCCATTTAAAAAAAGACCAAAACCTAGCTCTTTTTTTCTCAGCTAAATAATTTTTTAATAATTCTCCTATGATGTCTCTTTCCCAAGTTGATTTACTTGAGTCTGAGTTATCATAATCTTTATTTTTGTTGTTCATGAAAAAAAGATTCTCCTGTTATATTTAAAAAAACCACTGACTACAAAATTAATTTTTAAAAAAATCAAAATCTGGAAAATTTCGAATAAAAGATTCAGGGATTTTAGCTACATAATGAATTTTTTTTTTGTAGGTAAAATCACAAAACCGAAGTTTCCAAGCGTGCAAGAACATTCTTTTAAAATTATATTTTATATAGTCATCATTAAAACCATATTTTTTGTCTCCAAATACTGGCAGCCCTAAGCTTTGAAGATGAGCTCTAATTTGATGAGTTCTACCAGTGACTGGCTCACACTGTAGTAGGGTAATCCAACCGAATCTTTTGTGATTTATGCACTCTAAACTTTTGACTTTTGTGAGAGCATATGAACCTTGTGAATCTATTTTAACCGTACGATTACCATTTTTGTCATAAACTCTAAGTAAAGGTTTTTCTACGATAATGCGCGAATCTTTTTTTAACTTGCCGTGTGAGAAAGCAATATATGTTTTTTTTACATTGCCCTCTCTTAACTGTTTATGTAAATTCAAAAGTGCGAGTCTTTTTGTTGATACCACTAACAGTCCAGAAGTTTCCTTGTCTAGTCTATGAACCAGCTGTAACAAAGGTTGCTTCCTAAGTTTTCTTAAATACTCTATGACACCAAAACTAGACCCACTGCCACCGTGAACAGCTATCCCTTCTGGTTTATTAATGATTAAATGACCATATTTTTCATCAATCACTTCGACTTTCTCTAAAATACTTGCATTTATATTATTATGATAAGTAGAAGAATCATAATCTGATCCTTTTTTGCTAACACGTACAGGAGGTATCCTAATTTTTTGTCCTTCTTTAAGTTTAAAATCAGCACAAATTCTTCTACTGTCAACTCTTACCTCTCCTTTTCTTATCATTCTGTAAACCCTTGTTTTTGGAACTCCTTTCAGCCTAGAA
>NHHF01000136.1 GCA_002171155.1 Betaproteobacteria bacterium TMED156 | reverse complement strand
GACAGAAGAGGTAATCACCGAAGCTGAAAAGCTTTATACTTTTATTCAACAGAAGTAAATAAAAAGCCCTACTGTCTCGACTCCCGCCACCTCCACCACTTTTCTTGTTTTGGAGACTAATTATTGATATGAAACTTATAATGGAAAACTGGAGAAAGTTTTTAACTTTAGAAAAATCAAGAGACTATATTAGAAAACAAGATATGAAATCAAGAGGTTCTAAAGAAAATGAAGATCAATTTGGATATATATTTGGTACCGTCGACGGCGAAAAACTAGAAGCTTTTAACGAGGCTGATTCATTCTATGGAGCATCGATGCCAAAGCCAATACTGGCCCTCGCTGCATCAAAAGCAAAAAGAAGAATATCAGATGAAAAAATCAAAGGATTGTTAAATTATGTAGGATATGGTAATAACGATAGCAATAGAGTTTTTTCATATTTGCACAGTAAAATTGGGAAAAAAACAAAGAAATATATCGCCACTATAAATATTGCTTATGATATTTCAAGCAGTCCTTCTGAAAAGAGTAGAGACTTGGGTTCATCTGATCCAACAATGGACATCATTAATAGTTGGAGCAGAAATAAACAAACGCCACTTCAATTTTTTAATTTTTTAGTTTTTCTTAAAAATTTTGATTATTATGAAAGCCATCCAGACCCTGAAATAAGAGAAATTCAAAGAATTCTTTCTGTTATGAAAAGAGAGTATTTTGGAAGAAATAAAAATGATAGAGAGCTTAAGGGTTTAGACAGTATTTTGACATCAATGCAAAATGAAGGGCTGCCCGTGCAAAGTATTTATGGAAAAGGCGGCCGTGACGCTGGTGTATTAAATTACGGTATAATAATAGATGATCAATATATTATGGTTATTTATACTGACATGTCTTCAAAACACTCATCTACTAACCCTGGAACAAAAATTAGAAAATTCATTCATGATAAAATCATAGATGTTTATAAAAGAAATATTTAACATATTTACTAATATGATCACATTAACAGAAACAGCAGCAAATAAAATAAAAACACTCCTAGAAAAAAAAGAAGAAACTGGCATCCGAGCCGGGATCAGAGGAGGAGGTTGTTCAGGTTTTACCTATCAATTAAAATTTGATAATCAAAAAGAAGAAGACAAAGTGCTAAAGAGTTATGGAGTAGAAATATATGCTGATCCTAAAAGTTTTCTATATCTAATGGGCACTGAGATTGATTTTGTTGATGAACTAAATCAATCTGGCTTTAAGTTTGTCAATCCAAACGCAAAACGAACGTGCGGATGTGGTGAATCTTTCTCTGTTTGAAAACTACTTATAGTTAAGGAGAATACCAATAATGGCATCAACAGTATCAAAAGCAATCTTTACAAGCAAAATAACAGAGTCCATAACTCTTAATAATCATCCTAAAAAATTAGAAACTACACTGACAATACCTGATGTGACAGATTATAGTCACAGGATAATGTCAGTTGCAGTTGCCGGCTCCAGTATACTCACATTGGGTGCTGCTGATGCTGCAGGTGCACTCGACAAAGCTAGATTTAAGTATATGAGAATCACGAATCTGGATGATACAAATGATGTAAGGCTGACAGTGGAATTGACCACTGCACAAGACACGTACGAAGTTGTGCTCGGACCTAAAGCTTCTCAAATTCTCACCAGCAAGTCAGGGGACATCACCACGGGTGGTGCAGCAGTCACACTTGAAGACATCACATCAGTTAAGGGAACTGCGACCACAGCAGCTTGTGATGTAGAAATATTTACGGTATCTACTTAGTAATGTATGTTTATAAGAACAAAAAATTCATTAAAAAAAATAATAGGTAATACTCCTTTAATCAAAATATCTTCACATATATATGCTAAGCTTGAAACTTATAGTCCATCTGGGTCTGTAAAAGATAGGATGGTTAATTATGTTGTAGATAGGGCTCGAATTTTCAACAGAATAAATGAAGAAACAATACTGTGTGAAGCAACAAGTGGAAACACAGGGATTGCTCTTTCAATGATAGCTGCAAATTTGGGACTGAAGTGTGTTATATTTATGCCTACTAATATGTCAGAAGAGAGAAAACAGATGATGAAAATATATGGAGCAAAAATTATAGATGCACCAGAAAATGATTTCATTGGAGCTATTGCTATGAGGGACCAATATTTACTAGCCAATGAGAAAGCTTGGTCACCAAAGCAATTTAGCAATAATCATAATATTTTGTGTCACCAAACAACAACGGCACCTGAAATACACAAGGAAGTGATAGATCTTAAACAGAGATGGTCCGCATTTGTCCATGGAGCCGGCACAGGAGGTACTTTGGAGGGTATTAGGAGGTATGTATCAAATAATAACCTACGGACGAAAATAGGCCTTACTAGGCCGTCAGAATCTGATCATGGAATTCAAGGTATAGGTGATGGAAAAGATTTTCTTTTTAACCCTGATAGTGCAGATAGAATATTCGAAGTAACAACCGCCGCGGCCATAAAGAGGTCAAAAGAGTTTATCGAAAAAACAGGTATATTAATAGGGATCTCATCAGGCGCAAATATTTTAGCATCAGAACAATATGTGAATAGCATGAATCCTGATGGTATAGTGATTACCATGCTATGTGATAGAGGTGAAAGATACATGTCAGTTTATGGCGGCTAAAACTATTTAGTGTACAAATAAAAGTGGATATATGATTGTGAAAATTAATTTTAATATTTTAAAAGAACAAGAAGGAACTAAAAAAGAGGAAAAAGCTAGCGCTTTTAATGATCTTAATATAGTATACTCTAATGATTTTGATGAAATGGTTAAAATTATTAATAAGCAAGCAAACATCAAAAAAGGCAAAAAGGCCCGAGGAACTGTAAAACCATTTAGCGCGGGACAAGAACTTACTGCAGAAGATCCAGAAACAGAAATACCTGAACTCGAAGCCACCGATGATTATGAGATTGAAGGAAGAGATGATTTCGATGCAAAACTAGTTTCCAAAACAACAAAAAAAGAAAATGATGGAGATTCCGAAACTGAGAGAGATGTCATCGTTCCGGATAAATATCAGCAATACGACTCAGAATTATTGTTAGAGCCTGAATCGGAAGATTATGAATCAGACAGCCAATCTAGTCATGAAATAAAAGTGGGCCAAAAAACTTTTTTTAGTGTTGTGTATTATAATGCCGATGATTCAGATAATAAAAAACTTCTTGGCTCAATAATAAACATTCAAAATAGAGGTTATTTAATATCTCATAAAAAAATAGATTCAGAAAACAACACTGATTTTTTAACGTTGATTCCAGATGATCTAGCTTTATCAAACTGGCCAAAAGATTCAGATAAATTTAAAGATTTTAGTTATAGTTATAAAAACGCATTGAGATTATTTTTCAAAATGCAAAAATCCAAAATACCAGAAGAAACATTGCCAATACCTGAGAATTTTAAAGATCCTGTTAATTTACCTTTAAAACCGATAAAATATACAAAAAAGACCCGAAATGATAATTTTAATTGGTATTTAGTAAACAACGCAGTGTTGATGTATAATCAAGATCCTAACTTAAACAAAGGTGGGGAAAAAATAATTATTGATGAAGAGTTAGAAAAAACCGCTCACGATCAGAGATATGAAAAAATTAAAAGTCTTGAAGAAGAATTACAAAAAACTATCCTAGTTGCAGGGTTCAATAAAACAATAAAAGACATATCTTCGCTTGCAGCAATGATTAGAATAGAAACGTCTAATGTTTTAGAACACTCTCCATTCGGCGCCGCGGCCGTAGCGTTTTATAGAGTAGAGTCAGAATTTTGGGGAGATAATTTTTATGATGTACTTAGCGGTCCGATACAGCAAGGAAAGCCTGGATCCGTTTGGAATAATAGTAAATCATACAAAGACGCGTTTCAACAACACTACAGTAATATAAAATCAATTTTATATCGTGAAACAGCCACTGGTAGAGATGCAGCTGATCTTCCAAAGATTAATGAAAGATACAATAATATGAAAGAGACAGATAAAAATGTTTATCGTCTTTCGATCGACTACGCTACTACTGCAATTGATAAAGAAGAAGAAATTCGGAAAAGATATAAGCAAGCCATGGGATTTATACATCCCGAACAGATGCCTAAAGAATATAAAAATGGATCAAATAATGACACGCCGTTTGATTTTAATAAAGAAGTTTTTATAAGTGATCAATCAACTGTATATGAAATTCCAAATAATCCAAAAACTCATGGTATTAAATATGTAGGAAAATCTGTCGCACAGAAAATATTAGATAAGAAAGTGTTCTATTTTCCTGGTGAAACAGCACTGTTTCAGAAACCTTAAGATATAAGTTTGACAAATTAAAAAAAATATGCAATAATACTTTTATGATTAGAATAATTAAAAAAATTCCAAGTCAAGTAACAGTAGCCTGCTCAGGTGGGTTAGATAGTATGGTAGTTACTCATTTCTTATTACAAGGAAGAAGAAACGTGCGGCTTGCTTATTTTAATCATGACACTTTTCACTCAAAAGAGGCTCAAGAGTTTGTCGAAAGGTATGCTAACGAAAATAATTTAGATCTATTCATTGGAAAAGTAAAAGGTAATAAGGGAAAAAGATCTATGGAAGAATTTTGGAGAGATGAGAGGTATTCTTTTTTTGACAGAATTAAAACAGGGTTTTTGATTACATGCCATCATCTGGATGATGCTGTAGAGACATGGATTATGTCTTCTCTGCATGGAAATGGTAAACTTATCCCATATAAAAGGGGAGAAAAAATATATAGGCCATTTCTAATGACATCTAGAAAGACTTTTAAAGAATATGCAGAAAGAAAGAATGTAAACTGGATAGAAGATCCGTCGAACATGAGAACAGAGTATGTACGAAATCATATTAGGCATAATTTAATGCCTGGTATTTTAAAAGTGAATCCTGGAGTTAGAACAATGATTAGAAAAAAATTAGTTGAAACTTATTTATAAATATGATATAAATTTACATATCAGGGCTCATAGCTCAATTGGTTAGAGCGTCGGTCTCATAAACCGGTGGTTCCTGGTTCAAGTCCAGGTGGGCCCACCACATTAATTTTAAAAAAAAGGAGTAAAAAAATGATTATAAGAAAACTAAAAGAGATCATAGAAATTTTAATATCAGCTGAAGAAGATGCGAAGAAAATCTCATCTGGAAACGCTTCAGCCGGACGCCGCGTCAGGAAAGTTTGTATGGACGCGACAAAAGACCTCAAAGATCTTCGAGCGGAAATATTGAAAGAAATTAAAAAATGAAAGATTTTCTCTGGGGGTCTTCTAAAGAGGTAGATAGTGCAGAAGCACTATCTATTCATGATTCAATTTCCGAACCTCGCGCACATGCAACAACAGATTTTAATGTAGTAGAATCTATTCATAATAGAATTTATTATTATTCTGCAGTATCAAGGCCGAAGATTTTAAAATTAAATAAGCAAATATTTAATTTAAACATAATCATGTCTTCCAAAGCAGGACCCTTAGAATATCAGCCACCACCAATTAAGCTTCACATTAATAGTTATGGAGGATCAGTGTTTGCTGGTCTTGCGGCTTTAGATTATATTAAAAACTCTAAAATACCAGTACACACAATCATAGATGGTTGTGCAGCCTCGGCGGCAACTTTAATGTCATGTGTTGGAGCACACAGGCAGATACATAGAAATTCATGCATGTTAGTTCATCAGTTATCAGGCGCCATGTGGGGCAAGTTCCAAGAAATGGAAGATGATTTTGAAAATTCTAAGATGCTAATGGATAAAATCAAAAAGATTTATAATCAGCACACAAAGATCCCAAAAAAAGAAATGGATAAACTACTTAAACATGACCTTTGGTGGGAAGCGGATAAATGTATGCAATATGGGTTAGTAGACGAGATCATATAAATGAGTATTTTTGAAACATTGGGCCTCTCTCCTTCGTTGAAAGAAGAAGAAAAGATAAAAACACAAGAACAATCAGAGCAGTTATTAAGGGGTTATCTAGAAGAGTATAATGATATTATTGATTTTAGAAATCACAGAAAATTTAAAAAATTGGGAAATAGAAAAAATGTTTATAGGTTTACTGTGAAGCTTATAACTTTAGATTTTTTAGAAAAAGTAGCAAAAGATAAAAGAGTTAAAAATATTATGTTTAGTCCATCCACTCCGCCACCCGGAGCTGGAATCGACAGTATTTCAATGCGGTATAAAATTTATATAGAGTATGATTAATCTTCTTTAGTTAGAAAAGCTTTTAATTTATTTTTTCCGCTCTTTAGAAACAATCTAAAAGCTTTTGGATTGGTCATTACGCTAGCATTGTTAAAATGTAATTTTGTGCCCCATATAACTCCTACTACTTCATTATTCATATTTAGAACCGCAGCACCAGATGCTCCACCTGCAGCTGGAGCAGTTATTTGGGATGTGGAAGGATTAATATCTCCACTAAAAATGCCTTTAAATATTAAAGGATTAGGGGGGTGGTATATTCCCATAGGAGCTCCGACATAATAAAGCTCTTCTCCTATTTTTGGATTTTTAAATTTTGCTTTTGATCCTCTTAGATCTAGAGATGGGACATATAACAAGCATGCATCAATTGATCCTTTTTGATTATTGTGAGAAATTAAAATAGGATATGCTTGATGAACTTTATTTTCAGAGTCTAAAACTTCAACAGTTTGAGAATAGGTTTTGATTTTTTTGGTAGGCTTAACATCACAAACATGCCCTGCGGTTATAACTGTTGTTATTCCGGATAGTAAGAATATTGCCATACCGCTTCCTGTACTGTATCTTTCTCCAATAGGGCACTTATTATCTTTTGGGTCTGAACAAGAAACTATGTTTATTGTATGTATTATTTTTACAAAGTTTTTAGTTGGGGGGCTGTTAATTCCTTTTGCTTTTATGGTCGTACATCCCCCAAACAAAACGAGAGAAGAAATAATTAATAAAATTTTGATTTTTTCTAACATTACAATATAAATATAATGTTAAATTAAAATAAATAAAGTTTAAAGGAGAAAATTATGGTTTGGATATTGTGTTCTATGTTTATTTTGCAGTGCGCACCAACTTTTTCAGATGAAAATAAACAAGAAAAATATTTTAAAAATCTATTATCTATAGAGGGGTCAAATATAGAAATTTATAAGAGAAATAACTCAACATATCAGCAGATACCACTTTTAATAATAAAAAAACATGAAAATTCTAATTAATAATGGTATTATATAAAATATAAAGGAAAATATCTTGGCAAAAAAAACATATGTTTTAGATACTAGTGTGTATTTAACCGACTCAAATTGTATAAATTCATTTCTAAATAATGATATCGTAATACCTTTAAAGGTTTTGGAAGAGATAGACAAACACAAAAAAAGACAAGACTCTGTTGGATCACAAGCTAGATCAATAATAAGAAAATTAGATCAATTAAGAGACAAAGGAAGTTTATCAAAAGGAGTCAGAATTCAAAAAGGTTTAGGCTTGGCAAGAGTTTCATCTTATAACCCATTGTGCCTTCCGGACGATCTAGATTTAGAAGACTCTGATAATCAAATAATTGCAACCGCACTATCAGAACAAGATAAATCTCCAAAAAGTAGAAAAGTAGTAGTTGTCTCAAGAGATATAAATATGAGAGTAAAGTGTGACTCTCTAGGTTTATTAACAGAAGATTATCAAGCAGAGCAAGTTGTTGAAAGTTCAGAGGGTCTATACTCTGGCCTTACTAATCTTTTGGTTGATGAACAAGATGTTGATAAATTTTATAATGGGGAAGAAATTTGGATCAGTAAAGAAGATAATAAGCTGTTTCCAAATCAATTTATCATGTTAATTTCTAACAGTAATGAGAAAAAAACTGCTTTAGCTAGATTTGTTAATTACAGTAGCCCTCTTAAACATATAAACTCTTCATTCAAGAGAGTTTGGAACACATCTCCAAGAAACAAAGAACAACAATTTGCCTTAGAGTTACTTATGGATCCAACAATTCCAGTTGTTTCTCTCGTCGGTAAAGCTGGTTCTGGAAAAACTTTACTGGCGTTAGCTTCTGGCTTAGAACAAACATTTGAGCAAAATATATATAAAAAAATAGTGGTAACAAAACCAGTAGAGCCCGTAGGAAAAGATATTGGTTTCCTTCCGGGTAGCATGGAAGAAAAAATGATGCCATGGCTTGCCCCAATACAAGATAACTTACAATTTTTAATGGGTGATGACAAAGCCACCTTAGAACTTTATATGGAAAAGGGAAAGATAGAGGTCGAGGCTATGACCTTTATTAGAGGAAGGTCGATATCAAATGCATTTATTGTTATTGATGAGGTTCAAAACATGACTCAACATGAAATAAAAACAGTCTTGACAAGAGTCGGAGAAGGTACTAAAATAGTATTAACAGGAGATATTGAACAAATAGACAATGTTTATATTGATGCTACTAACAACGGACTTTCTTATGTTGTTGAAAGACTAAAAGAAGAAGAAATTACAGGACATGTGTCTCTTTTAAAAGGAGAGAGATCAAAAGTGGCAACCATCGCTGCAACAAAATTATGAAAAATTCAAACCTTTCAAATCCTATTTTACCAGAAGAAACAGAATTAAAAAAAATAATTCTTAACTATGTGGGAAATAAAATAAACCCTGATAATGATAATATTACTGTTGAGCATATAATTGACGTTTTTGCTGATCAATTTCCAGAGTTTTTGCTGGTACTTGCAGAGGAAAATTGGATCAATGGATATACCCAAGCCTTAAGTGATACAAAGTATGTAGAAAAAAATGAAAAATTATATACAAACAAAGAATAGTCAAAAAAAAATGTTTAGAATTAATGGAATTAATCTTGAAATTAAAGAAGAAATGCCATATAATATAAATGTTGAAGAAGTAATAGACAAAGTGACAACCATAATTCCTGCAAATATGCTATCTTTAATAAAGAATATTAAAATAGGAAACTTCCCAGCACTTCAGGATAGAGACCTAGATGCTCTATATAAAGATAACACAATATATTTAACAAACTTTCAAGATTCAAACGAAGACATGTTGGATGATATTATACATGAAGTAGCACACTCAGTAGAAGAAAAGTATCATTCGCTAATATACTCAGATGACAAGATTGAAAAGGAATTCCTCTTAAAAAGAAAGCATTTGAAAAGAAAGCTAGAATCTGAAGGGTTCTTCATTGACGATAAAAAATATAAGATGCTAAGATATGATAGAGAGTTTGATATTTTTTTGTATGAAGAAGTAGGTTATGATGCTTTAGAAACCTTAACAGCAGGTTTATTTTATAGTCCCTATGCTGCAACATCTTTAAGAGAATATTTTGCAAATGGTTTTGAAAACCTTTTCATAGAAGAAGAGTCATATCAGATATTGAGAAAGATGTGTCCTAAATTATTTGAAAAATTAATACAACTATTGTCGATGGAGGAAAATAACTAATGTTTAAAGAAGAAGTTACAGAAACGGAAAGTAAAATTATTATTAAAGTTAAAAATATAAAAATAAGAAAACATGCTTTTGAGAAAAAAGAGGTATATAGAGAAAATGTTGAAAAATTAATACCAGATAATTTAAAAGAAAAAGTTACTTTAATAAGTAAGCCTGGCAAAAATATAGCAAATTTTAAATCAGAAAACACTCTTATAGAAGGAGAGTGGGTTTATGAAATTCTATTGAATAATGCTACTAAACCACCACCGGTTTCGAGTCAAAAAAAGAAAAGAGCAACCAAACCCAGAACAACTAGGTCCCGAACCCAAACCAGAAGTACAACAAAACAAAAAAAAGAAAGTACTGAAAAAATTGACGAACAATAAAGAAAAAGAAGAAAATAATATAAAAAGAATAAGCTTTTCGGAATTAAAAAATTGGAAAGAGTGTCCCTATAGACATAAACTTATATATGTAGATAAGCTAAAACACTTTCAAGGTAATGAGTACACAGCTTTTGGTACAGCTATTCACAGTGTCTGCGAGGAAATTATTCATGAAAACAATATAAAAGATCCAATAGACATATTCAATTCTGCTTTTTTAAAAGAACTTGATAATTTAAAAAAAATAGGAATACCCCTAAGAGCAGAAATGATAAACGATATGCGCCGTCAAGCAGAGCCTATCTGTAAACAGGTCTTACCAGCTGTTCATGAGCATTTTGGTAATTTTAAAGTAATTTCGGTTGAAGAAAAAATATTGGAACCAATTACTGAGTTTGAATCATTCGGTACCAATTTTAAAGGATTTATTGATTTAGTAATAAGAACTTCTGACAAGAAATATCACATCATTGACTGGAAAACGTGTTCTTGGGGGTGGTCAAGAGATAAGAAAAATGATGCAATTACAACATACCAATTAACATATTATAAAAATTATTTTTCAAAAAAACATAATATCCCACCAAAAGATATTGAAACGTGTTTTGTTCTTTTAAAAAGAACGGCAAAAAAAGAAAATGTAGAAGTTTTGAAAATAACTTCTGGCCCGAAGAAGACAGAAAATTCCTTAAAAGTTCTTCAAAATGCTATTATAAATATAGATAATAAAAATTATATTAAAAATAGACTTAATTGTAAATATTGTGATTTTTACAAAACTGAGAATTGTAAATGAAAAAAAATAAAATATTAGTAATAGCAGACTCTCCTCTGGCACCTTCAGGTGTGGGTACACAAACAAAGTACATGATAGAGTCTATGTTAGAAACGGGAGAATTTCAGTTTTATTGTTTAGCCGGCGCTATAAAGCATTTAGACTACAGAATACAAAAAGTAGAACCATGGAACGATGATTTTAAAATAAAGCCTGTAGATGGTTATGGTGATCCAAATTTAATCAGAAGTATTTTGAGAGACTATAAGCCAGATGTCATTTGGTTTATGACTGACCCTAGATTTTTTGTATGGTTATGGTCAATTGAAAATGAGATTCGACCTAATGTGCCAATGGTATATTATCACGTTTGGGACAATTATCCATATCCCAAATTTAATAAAAAATTCTATGATTCAAATGATGTAATATGTACAATAAGTAAAGTAACCGATGACATTGTTAAAAATGTATCGCCAGAAGTCAAAAGTATAAGAATTCCACATACCGTTGATACATCTGTGTTTAAAAAAATAAACAGTACTGACGAAAAATTGAGAATAAGAAAAGCAATTTCTGAATCCAAACCAGAAAAAACAATATTTTTTTGGAACAATAGAAACGCCAGAAGGAAACAATCCGGGTCTCTAATATTTTGGTTTAAAGAATTTTTAGATATTGTTGGGCATGATAATGCATGTCTAGTTATGCACACAGAGCCAAGAGACCCCAATGGTCAAGATTTGGTAGCGATAATAGAAGAACTCGGTCTAATAAACGGAGAAGTTTGTTTGTCCACACAAAAATTGCCTCCAGAAGAATTAGCAAATATCTATGCATCTGTTGATTGCACAATTAATATATCTGACGCAGAAGGATTCGGTCTGGGTACCCTTGAATCATTAGCCTGTGAGACTCCTATAATTGTCAATATGACAGGGGGCTTACAAGAGCAAGTCACTAACGGTAAAGATTGGTTTGGTATTGGCATAGAACCATCATCAAAGGCAATTATTGGCTCTCAAGACGTTCCATGGATATATGAAGATAGAATTTGCAAAGCTGATTTTATAGATAGTTTACTAAAGTTTTACAATATGCCTCAAAAAGAAAAAGAAAAATTAGGTAAAAATGGAAGGGCCCATGTATTGGAAAATTATAGCTTATCACAATACTCTAGTATGTGGGGTGACTTGTTTCATGATGTAATCAAAAATCATGGATCTTGGGAAAACAGAAAAAATTATGTTTCTTGGAGGTTTAAGGAGATCAAATGAAAATTTTAATGGAAGCACCGATACTCACACAATCTGGATACGGAGAGCATTCAAGATTAGTGTTTAGAGCCCTTTCAGTTAGAAATGACATTGAATTATACATAAATCCACTAAACTGGGGACAAACTAGTTGGATATCTACATTTGATAGCGAGAGAGAGGCAATAGAAAAATCAATTAACAATTTTTTTCATGCACACGAGAATATGAAATTAGGAATTGAAACAAAATTTGATATTCACATACATGTAGGGATTCCAAATGAATTTGAGCGCAAAGCTCCAAGGTCTATTTGTGTAACAGCAGGAATTGAAACAGATAGAGTATCAGCAGACTGGATAATTAAAACAAACAAAGAAATCGATAAACTAATAGTACCCTCTCAGCACGCAAGAAATATTTTTGTTTCAACAGCATACGAGGCCGTTGATGAAAAGAATGAAGTAAGATCAGTGCTACAATGTGCATGCCCCGTCGATGTAGTGCCATACCCGGTTAAGAAAATATTGCCTAAACATTTGGATTTTGAAACAGAGACTGAATTTAATTTTTTATCAATAGCATTATTAGGTCATAGAAAAAATATAGAAAATATGACTAAATGGTTTGTAAGTGAATTTGAAAATGAAAGTGTTGGTCTTATTTTAAAGACTGGTGCATCTTCTGGATCAGTGATGGATAGAGAATACACAGAAGGTGTCTTAAAAAATACGCTTAGCAGTTACAATAAAAGCAACAGAAAATGTAAAGTATATTTGCTGCATGGAGATTTAACCGA
Organism: Betaproteobacteria bacterium TMED156; assembly: GCA_002171155.1. The sequence goes on along the minus strand of NHHF01000136.1, from coordinate 5,856 downwards.
GAGCGAAATACATTCCCTATATCATAGGGAAGACGTACACGCATATGTCACTGCAACACACGGAGAAGGGTATGGTCTACCTATCTTCGAGGCGGCATATTCAGGCATGCCCGTCATCGCGACAAATTGGAGCGGCCATCTTGACTTTCTTAACGCAAATATTAGAAGAAAAAAGAAAATACAAAAAAAAGAATTGTTTGCTAAAGTCGATTATGAACTAAAAGAGATACCAAAAAAAGCTGTATGGGATAAAATTTTGGTTGAAGGATCCTGCTGGGCCTATCCTGATGAAACATCTTTTAGAAAACAGTTAAGAAAGGTCAGAAACAATTATAATTTTTATAAGAAACAGGCAAATGAACTTAAGGTAGAAATCAATAAATCATATTCTAAAGAAATTGTCCTGTCATTAATGGCAAAATCAATCCTTGAAGATATCAAAGATATTAATTTTAGGGATGGAAAAGAAGAAATTATGGTACTTTGATGAATATAATATATATCGCGCAATTTCATGAGACTTGCGGTTACAGTCATGCAGCACATGGATATTTGAAAAGTTTGGATTCGGACCTTAACCTAGAAGATATAAACTTAAAAACTCTTAGTTTTTCTATGGATCCTGGAAAACTCGATCAAGCTCAGTATTCTTCTAAAATTGAAAAAGAAACTTTAAATTTAATAGATAAATATCACTTTAATGAACAAGAGGAATTAGATGAATTTTTAAGTAGTGAATATATCTGTGTTTGGCATATGACTTCTGTCTGTCCAATAATAATGAATAAGCCTAATGTAGGAAGATACTATAAAAATTTAAATTGTAATATACAAAAGATAATTCTTGGNTCCAAAGAGAACTATCATATATTGGCTTGGGAGACAGATAAATTATCTAAAGAATACAAAGAAGTTATTAAAAATTATCAAACAAAATATGTATTAGCCCCGAGTGAGTGGAATAAAATTTGCTTTTCAGAAAGTTTCAAGTCTAAACTTTTGCCACATTTAATAGAATTAGAGCCAAAATCAAAAGAAGTAATTAATTTACCAAATTGTGAGAACAAGTTTGTGATTTTGTCTGTTTCAGAGTGGACAAATAGAAAAAATTTTCAATGTTTAATAAGATCATTTTTATTAGAATTTTCAGATGTAGAGGAAGCGGTATTAGTTTTAAAAACAAGCCTTCCCTTTGGTATGTCAAAACAAGTATTTCTTGAGCAGTTATCACATATCAGAAGCAGTGTAAGAACTTATAAGAAAAAAAAGCAAAACATTATTGTAATATTAGATTATTTAAGTCAAGAAAAAATAAATTATCTTTTCGAAAGATGTGATGCCTTTTGTTTAACTTCTTTGGGAGAAGGATTTTCTCTTCCAACCTCAATGGCTGCAGCCGCAGGTAAACCGGTCATATGCCCCAGGTATGGCGGACATGTAGACTATATAGACCCAGATAATAAGTATTTTATTGATGGTGTTTGGGATAATGTTTTCGACAACCCTCCGTATGAGTGCGATGGTCTTTGGTTCTTGCCTACTATCAAGAGCACAAAGGATAAAATGAGGCTAGCTTTTGATGATTGGCGCTTAAACAAACTACAAGAAGAGGGAGTTAAAAATTTAAAAACAATTAAGCAAGGAAAGTTTTCAAAAAAATATATAGCAAATACATTCGCTGAGCTTATAGAAAAAGACAAAAAACTAAAAATAGAATCAAAAATAGAATCTTTAAAAAGATCAATACAAAATAGATCATTACAATCATCCCTTGATCTATTAAAGGATAAATACAAGGGAGAAGATTGTTATATACTAAACTGTGGACCATCTCTCAATGACCACGATGAAGAAAAATTAAAACTATTTTTAAAGGATAAATTAACGTTTACAGTAAAACAAGCATATGAGAAATACAAAGAAGTTAGTGATTTTCATTTTTTTAATTGTAGCAATCTACCAATAAGGCAACAATTTGAACCACACTATGAAAACAAAAAAGACACTATTACAATATCAAGCAGCAATTATGATGAATTTCATCGGTGGTCCCCTATGCAGACAAGTGATCTATTCTTTAAAATACCTTTAAGGACTGAGATAAATAATGAATTTTTAGTACGAACTGGTGAAATAGATAAATTTTTAATCAAAAATAGTTTGACACGACCTTGCGGACCTGGTATTATGTATGAAACAGTGCTTTTTATGGCCATTCACTTGGGAGTGAAATCTATAACTGTATTAGGTTGGGATTTGACTATGGAGAAAGTGACAAAACATAATTATAAGCATTTTTATGGATCTAGTGATGGTCTCACGAATAGAGGAGACATCCTAGACTGGGAAATAGAAGAAACCAGAAACTTTTCAAAAGATTTTTTTGAGTGGTGCGTAAAAAATAGTATTTCCTTATCATTAGTTTCAGAACAGAGTTCATTATTTAATAAAATACCAAGAAAAAAACTGGAGTTGTAAGTGAAAAAAACATATATTATTGCAGAAATCGGAATTAATCACAATGGTTCCTTAAGCATTGCAAAAAAGCTTATTGATGTCGCCGCCGTCGCCGGCTGTGATGCTGTAAAGTTTCAAAAGCGCAATCCGGAAGTGTGCGTCCCAGAACACCAAAAATCGATTATGCGCGATACTCCATGGGGTATGATGACATATCTTGAATACAAATATAAAATAGAATTTGAAAAAGATGAATATGATGAAATTGACCGTTACTGCAAACAGAAAAATATTTCTTGGTCTGCAAGTCCATGGGATTTAGATAGTTTAGACTTTTTAGATCAATATGATGTTCCTTTTATTAAGATCCCTTCCGCTATGTTAACAAATCAAGAATTAATTAAAAAGTCAGCTGCCACCGGAAAGAAAATAATTCTCTCTACTGGCATGAGCACTATGAAAGAAGTTGACCAAGCAGTAATTTGGTTAATTTCTGAGAATGCAGATTTCGCTTTGCTTCATTGCAATTCCGCATATCCAGCACCACTAGAAGATTTAAATTTGAGCTGTATTAACACCTTAAAAAATAAGTATCAATGTGAAGTGGGATATAGCGGACACGAATTTAGACTAGGTACAACAGTCGCTGCGGTGTACTTAGGAGCAACTATCCTAGAGCGTCATATTACACTGGATAGAACAATGTGGGGATCAGACCATTTATCTTCGGTAGAACCTCAAGGTCTAATAAAATTAGTATCTGGTGTGAGAGAACTTGAATTAGCCTATGGTGACGGTGTTAAGAGAGTGACCGAAGGTGAAAAACCCTCCAGGAAAAAACTTAGAGGTAATTAGTGATAGACCCTTATTATCACCACCGCGCAACTGCAAAATTTCCAAAATGGGTAGAAAACGATTTCTATACAATGTTTCCAAATTTTAGTGATAAACTGGTGTCAAATAAAAATATTGTCTATCAAAGAAACAGTAAATTTGATAGATACCCAGGAAAAACCTTAATGTTAGTCGGCGCCGGCCCATCATGTTTACAAGATTCTTGGAAATCAATTAAATTTGATTTTGTTTGGTCTATGAATCAGTTTTACAGATCTGATACTTTTAAAGACGTAAAAGTTGACTTGGCAATGATCATGGGAGAAACAAACTTATCAGATGACCAGCTTTTACAAAAAGTGTCTTTTGACGATACCCTGCTTGGTTTTGAGTCTCATGATCGCTGGCTTGGTTATTCATTTGACGACGATAAAAATTATTTTTGCATGCACACTAATTTTTATGGCAAGATTGGAGTAGGCGCACGCATGAAAATCTTTGCCGCCGAAATGGGATTTAAACAGATTTATTTTACCGGATTTGACGGACCAGAGCAGATATTTTTAGGAAACCACGCATTCGAACCCGGAAAAAAAACATTACCATCAATATTTAACAACCAAAAAGAAGAGACAGTATCTATGCACCACAAAATGCAATACGATCATTTATGGGATTTAATAAAATCACAATATCCTAAAGNTAAATTTTCAAATCTAGGAGGAGGACATAAATACCATGAAAAATGCAAATGATGTGTGTGTAATAATACAAGCAAGATTGGGTTCTAAGAGGATACCTCACAAAATGATTAAACCGATTTGTGGAACAACTTTAATGGATATTTGCTTAAAAAAGCTATCAGACTCTGAGTGTATCCCTAATAAAAATATATATATCTCAGTCTTCGAACAAGAATTGATAGAAATAGTTGAGAAATATGATGTTAATCATTTTTTTAGATCAGCAGAATCAGCAGAATCAGAAGGTACTCCAATGTCTTTAATGTATGAGTGGTGGGACAAACTTCCATATAAATATTGTATTTTAGTCAACGCCTGTGCTCCTTTGCTAAGAATTGAGACAATTGAGGATTTTTACAAGAATTTTTTATCAATCGAAAAACAAGGATCATTCGCAGTAATCGAAAAAAAGAACTACTTTTGGGACAAATCCAAAAAAATAATCACACCACTAAAGGAAGATGTAATGAATACAAAAACTGCCGACGTTATTTATGAAGCAGCTCATTGTTTATATGCTAGTCGCTTAGACACAATTGGTAACGGCATATGGATGGGTAATTTTAATAAACCTGGATCTATCAATCTGTTTGTAATGGAAGAGGAAGAATCTTTTGATATAGACTATGATTGGCAGTTTCAGCGCGCCGAATCAATAATTAGTAGAAAAAAGAAATTGACATGATTCTTTTTGTAGATATCGACGAGACAATATGTATTAGTCCACCATGCCGAGATTACACAAAAGCGGTTCCAATAAAAAAAAAACATTAAAAAAATTAATAAAATGTACGATAATGGTGATAGANTNNTTTATTGGACNGCAAGAGGCACNGGNTCNGGNATNGACTGGNGANCNNTNACTGAACTTCAGTTCAAGAAATGGGGAGTCAAGTATCATGAATTAAAATTCGGCAAGCCAATATACGACCTCTTTATAGACGATAAAAATATAAATTCAGAAAGATTTTTTGACAAGTAATTATGATTGATTCTAACAATATAAAAACAGAAGTTTACAGAGAAGATGTATATAAAATCAAACAATGTAATTTTGACCGAATGCCTAAACACTTTGTAGATGTCGGTGCAAACGTAGGTTGGTTTACAAAGTTAGTCGATGACAATTTCGAAAAGTGTAATATATATTCTTACGAACTAGATTCTACAAACTTTAGTAATTTTCAAAAAAATTTGAATAACCCTAAAAATAATATTCTGGCCAAAAACGCGGCTGTTATTGGTTTTAATGATTTTAATAAATATTGGAAACATAGCTACAACATTGGAGGTCACAAGCCGATATTTCTAGGTTCAGGTTCTTATATTTCAGAAGATTCTATTGACACGCGAATGTTAGAAGATATGAAAACCCGCGGCCACTTTGTTGAAATAAAGATGGAAAAAGTAACTCTTTGGGATATTATTGAAAACAATAAAATTGATTTTATAGATTTTTTAAAACTTGATTGTGAGGGATCTGAATATGAAATTCTTGAACACGCAGTGGAAGAGAATTATTGTGATAAGATTCTTAATCTAGCAGCTGAAATGCACGGAAGAAATTATCCAGGATATACAAAACTAATAAACATTATCAAGAAAAAATTTGATTTTGTAGAGATACATAGAAACATATTATTTGCAAAAAATAAAATAAAAGGAGAAAAAATATGAGACTTTCAAACCAAGCGATGGGCGCCTTAATGATGGCGTTACAAAAATCATTATTAGAACAAACAGATATAGTGCCGATTTTGAAAAATTTTGTCTTTGAACAGAATAATAATGAGGAACTTACAGTTAGAAATCCACCCAACTT
>NHHF01000135.1 GCA_002171155.1 Betaproteobacteria bacterium TMED156 | reverse complement strand
CATTTCGGTTAGGGGAGATAGTGTTATTAGTCTATTTAAATGGTTCGATTTTTTTATCATTTTAAATACCTGCTTTACAATTAATTTTCCACCACCCTTTTTTGTGGACCAAACAGTGTATGCTATTGCAATTTTACCAATTTTTTGATCCCTATTTGCACTTTGTAAAAAAGCATCCTTACTCATTAAATCTAATTCTTTTACAGTCTTTGGGATTTTATTCGTAAATGCAAAACACATCACAGCAACTATTTCGTCACCGTCTTGTAGTCCATATATTTTTCTTCCATGTTGTTGTCTAAACCAGTTATCTAATTCTGGTCTTACTGGATCTTCTGAAGTATCAATCTCATTCAGTTCCACTAATTTAACTTTGTTAAGCCAATCAAATTTATTTAAAATTCTATTTAATACTTCCATACTTTATATTACTTTCTTATATAATTTTGTCAAGTTTTTCTTTCTATATCTTCTTCTATGCATTTATCACCATATTGTACCTCCAAAATATGTGTATAATGTTGTGTGTTATTTACACCTTGATGCCAAACTTTTTGGCCAATTGAATAGGATTTATTTTTGCCTAATGTTATTGTTTGCTGGAGATTGTTATATTCTGTGTTAATTACAACCTCTCCTTTAAGTACATACCAATTTTCAGACCTATGCTGATGCCTTTGCATACTTAAACTTGCTTCAGGGTTTATTACCAGTTCTTTTATTTTGTATCCAGGACGATCCTGTAACACTCTATACCAACCCCACTTGCGTTGAACTTTTGGTTGTTTCCAATTTTCAAGTATTGTACTTGATGAATTCATCTTGTGAGTGCCACCAACACCATATACAAATTCTACTTTATCATGATATGTATTATATTCAGGTACGTTTCCTTCTTTTCTATCTCCACCATTAGCAAATATGATCTGTTTACCATTACCTACCGTTGCCATTGTTTTATAAATTGCACCGCAGGCTGTATCATCTGCATCATCAAAACTTATCACATGATCTACCATTGACAGATTTTCAATAATGTTTGCTCTTTCACGAAAGTTCATAAAGGCTTGTCCTTTTTTACGTATCAACCAATCATCACTGTTAATTGCTACACACAATTCGTCACCTAATTGTTTTGCTGATTTAAAATATTCAATATGACCAGAATGTAATGGATCGAAGCCTCCAGAAACGAGCACAATTTTTTTCAATTTTAACTCCTTTGAAAATTAAACTTCTTGGCTATAAGCACTACTAGAATATATTAAATGATCGCTAAGAACCGTTGCAACTAAATGGACTCTATCTTGTTCGCCACCATTAAATGCATTGTGATATTTTTTATTATCTGTAATCCAAACACCGCCATCTGCTGGCATATGACGTACTTCATCATCAATACACATACGAGCTCCATAATTTGTTACTATTGGTATATGAAGCCTTGGCTCAGGATCTCTATGCCAACTTAAAGTTGTACGTGGTAATTTCCAAAGCAATCTAACTCTTCCTAATTTATATTTTGCTGTCAATGTATCATACACTTCTTTGAAATATGTATCTTCGAACATTTTTACAAATTCAGAATACTTTTCTTCATCGATTGGTTTTTCTCTTTGAACTTCTTCATATGTGCTATCTGGCTTTGTCCAAAACAATCCTCTAACATTGCCACCTGTGATTGAGTTTGGATCTCCTGGAATTTGTGTTAGGCAAATTGCATTAATGTCTCTTTCACCAAGTGGTGATTGCCTTGCAACTCTTTGATCTACTTCTTTTAAGGCTGTTTGTAATTTGTTAATATCAAACTTAATGCTTTCATCTTTATAAAAATTCATACTTACATATTTATTACTTTAAAAAGTAAAAATCCTATTATTGTTGTTATTGCGAGTAGTACACCCATCTTGGTCCAGAATACAGTATTAGACATATCCCTTAACTTCTTGATTTGAGATTTTGACATCGGCATCACTAACCATGACCCCCACATACTACTCTTCTTTGTTTCCTAAACTACCACGTTTGATTGTATCAAGTATCATTTCAATATCATCAAATGCATCGCGTTCTTCAGATAAACTATTTTTATATGCAATTTTAATTGCTTTGTTTAATACTGTAGGTTTAATATCTAATTCTTCTGCAATATGTTTTACAGTATCTCTCAAGCCTGATCTTAGATCATCTGATTCTTGTAATACTTGTGTTGCTTCATCAAATAATCTGATTAACTTGGCTTTCTCTTCTTGGTTGATTGTTAGTGCCATTTTATCTTCCTAATTTTTTACTTCTACCTAGTGGTAAACTTTGTTCTTTTTCATAGACGCCACCTTTTTTTGCTTTCCACTCAACACGTACTACTTTACTTTTTGTGTTAGCTTGAAAAGATTTTACTGCTCTTCTGTATCCTAATGCGTCTACAGTTTTCGTTTCTTCTCCATCATAGAACGTATACGTTCTCATTTTTGCCATAACCCTCCTTGGTTATATAGTTAGTATTTAACCTTCTGCTCTAAATGTCTAATTTCCCAGCCTTTGCCTTTATCTTTTCTTTGAAGGTCAACCCAGACATGTTGTGCATCTAATTTTTGATGTATTGCGTTGATGTTAGTTAAGTTTTCTTTTAACTGCTTAACTAATTCAACTACTTTTGGATCTTTCATTTTTACCTTTCCAATTCAATACTTGAATTTATAATCAATAAATAGTATAATAAAGGATATATTAATAAAAGTCAAGCGAAATGCAAGTACAAGATATTGTTTTTTACGAGGTAGAATTAACCACAAAATGTAACGCCAGATGTCCTGGTTGTTCTAGGACCCTTGATGGTGATACTCATCCTGGCCTAAAGATGTCTGAAATTAGTTTAGATAGTTTTAAAAAAATATTTACTCCGGAAACAATAAACGGAAAAGCATTTGGTTTTTCAGGTGTTTATGGTGATCCTGGTATGGCCAAAGATTTGATTCCAATATGTGATTGGCTTATTAGTAATAAAGCAAAATCAATTGTTATTGATACCAATGGTGGTATGCAAAATGAAAATTTTTGGTATGAACTATCACAATTAAGTGCGAAATCTTTAGGCACATTAAAAGTTAAATTTAATGTCGATGGACACAAAGAAACTAATCATCTATATAGAGTTTTAGTTAATTGGGATAAGTTAATGAAAAACATGCAGTCATTTGCGAAAGGAGATGGCTTCGGCATATGGCAATATATTGAATTTGATCATAACGTCCAAGATACTGACAAAGCAAAAGAGTCTGCAAAAGAACTTGGTTTTAATTTTTTAGTAAGGAGATCTTCTAGAAATTATGTTAAGAAATCTTGGAAGGCTGTTACTAAAAAGAAAGAAGAAGGAAAAATTGTTGAAAAACAACACAAGGTGACTGTGACTAATCAAAACATCTTACACAAGACCGCCAAAGCAAAACACCAGACACTAATGAACATTGACAAGGTAACAAATACAAAATTCAATGATATTGGTTGCAGGCTAATTCATGAAAAACGTGCCTATGTTTCCCATGATATGCGTCTATGGCCATGTTGTTGGTTTGGTGACATGTATCATGACAATGCTAGAAAATCATCAGTTGCAAAAGGTAGAGAAGTGTTATTTGACTTAGAAAAAGAATTCGGACAAGATTGGAATAACTTGGAAAACTATTCAATGGATGACATATTACAACATCAGTACTATGCGAAAGTTCTAGAAGACTCATGGAACACTGATCATAAATTTTACATTAAGAGATGTGTAATCGAGTGTGGCGGGCATGGTAAAAGACACCATGTCGAATACATCGGTGATAAAAAACAAAAAGTTTACACTAAAACTAATTAAGATTTCTTCTTAAAATTATCTGCGGTAAGACCTGCTTTTGCAAATGCTTCTGCAAATGCATTGTTTATTGGTGTTGCAGATTTTGTTTCAAAATTTTGAGGACGTTTGTTCTTTGCAGGTTTTTTCTTCTGCTTTGATTTATTAGGTTTATTAGGTTTATCAGTTGATATAGTTATCTGTGTAGTAACTTTTTTCTTTGACGGATTAAAATCACCTATAATGTATGTTTGTTTCTTCTTCATAGACTACCTGTTGTATGTTATATTTATATAGATACCTTTATTTCTTAGTCAAAACGGTCAATATCAATCTTTTTTGCCTGTGCTCTCATGTACATCCAGTAATCAATTATTATTAATTGCCATAACGTACCAAAAGGAGTAGGTATGTAACCAAACAAAAAAGGAATACCAAGTATGAAGAAAACAATGACCAGCAAGTATCTCAGTGGATCTTCTGGTTGCCATTGTGACCATGGTGTTGGTTCTTCTGGTGGTCTTTTTTTTCTGTAATCTTCAAATTCGTGTTGCATATTACTTGTACTTATGCAAGTCTTCAAGAACACCCATCGCCATAGCAGATGTCATTCTCAAGTTGCCAGATGTTCTGCCAATCCTTTGCAGGTGTGCTTTGGCAGTNTCATTGTATTTGATACCGTAATGATTTTTNACATACTTGGCAAACTCAAGGATCTCTCCTTCAAGTTCTTCTAACCACCAGACCTTCATNTCTACTTCTGATGCAACAGAGTGTTTGACTTCTGCTGGGTCTAATTTAATGTGATCGTAATTCTTTTTTACAGATTTCCTTGCCATGGTTCCACCTTAGTTTTTTTTGTTTTTTTAGATAAGTTTTCTTGACCTTCTTCTAAATCACTTACNANATCTTTNATATCATCACATAGTATTGTAAGGTCTTTTAGTTTTTCATCTAAGGTGTCCGCTTTTTTATATATTTTATCTAATAATTTTTTATTCATCATTACCATCAACTCTTTTTAAAAATTTCTTTTTCCATATCGAGTGTAAAACATAAAACCATATACCATTTACAGAAGGCTCAACCAATGCTACTGCACCTGCTTCCCATAAACTTGCACCAGTCATCATAGTAACAACTGTCATTGCAATAATAATATGTCCAAAAGTATAAATTAATGCAAGAACAAACGAATCTCCTTTGATAAAACTTTTTAATGCTCCAAATATTCCTTGTGTAAATTCTGACATTTAAAACCTCTTATCTAAGAAATATATTACAATTGGCAATGCCAATATCGCAATGATGTATGTTTCTAATGTTGTTAATTCGTATCCGCATTGCAGAATACATTCACCCCACCAATTGTTTATAGCTTCAATCACTGCTACCCAACCGGTTCAAGTTTGCCATTTTTATCAGTAAACCAAGTATAACCNGCAATCTTTGGCCTGCTTGTCAAAACCTTTAAGGTTATATGCAAACAGTAATTCTGGTTGGTGTGTATTTCTAATCAAACCATATTTTGATTGTCTATTACCTTCAAGAATGTAAGTCGCTTGTTTAGTATTTGGATCGTTAACCAACTCTACCTTAAACTTATGTTTGCCTATTTGTATTTCTGTTTTTTTCAGCAAATCATCTTGTTTGTTGATATTATTCATATTATTTTAGCCTCATTTTAGTGTTATATATTTCTATATTATAGCATCTTATAGGTATCTGTCAACCATAAAGATGCCTAAAAACCACAATAAAAAAGTCAATAAAACCAACAATTAACGTTGTACGAATGCTTTTTCTACCACAAATTTTCCAGGAATTGACGTATTTCCTTCGTCCATGCCCAATGATTCAAAGTGCTCTATTAGATCTTTGTTAAGTCCTTGTGATCCACATATCATAAATCTATCTTTTTCTATATCTAAATCTTGTCTTGTTGTATTTGAATACAGNCTTCCGTCTTTTATCCATTGAGTTATTCTGCCTTTGCGTGGCCATTCTTGCTGTGTTAGTGTATTAAAATATATAAAGTTTCCATTCGTCAATTCTTTCCATTCTTCGTTGAAATACTTCAATGGATCATGATATGCCAATTCATTTTCATACTGTACTGTATGAGTCAGTATTACTTTATCAAAACGTTCATACGTTGCAGGATCTTTTATTATTCCTAAGAAAGGTGCTAGTCCTGTGCCTGTTGCAATTAGATATAAATTACGACCAGGTTGTAAATAATCAATCACAAGTGTCCCCGTAGATCTAGGATTAACTAACACTTCATCTCCTACTTTGATATGCTGTAAATTAGAAGTCAAAGGTCCATCGTTTATTTTGATAGATAAAAATTCTAAATAATCTTCGTGATTTGCTGACGCAAAAGAATATGCTCTCATTACTTTTTTGCCTTCGTGTTCCATGCCTATCATTGCGAACTCACCATTATTAAATTTGTTAGGAAAGTTTCTGGTAGTTTTAAATGAGAAAGTTTTATCACTCCAATGCTTCACCCATGTTACTGTTTCTTTATTAACTGCCATTGAAGTACTCCTTAATCAGTTCCCATTCCTGTGGACAACCTTTTGCAAAACTTTGTCCTCTTATTTTATCTACATTATTTGTATATTTTACAAATTCTCTCATATTTTCTTCAGGATCAATTGTTGGTTGTGATTGAATATATTTTAGTTGGTTGTTAAACACTTTATTGTTATACATTTTACACAATTTGTCTTTAACTGTCAATGGTAGATTACGTACATCAAGCCACTTTGGTTGACGTAAAAATATAGGATCAATACTTTCCTTGTGTATTTTTTTAGATCCATATTTGTTAAAATTGTGTTTTTCACTAACCTCTTCAATCCAATTGTATGTATCAATAAAAGATACACAGTTATAAATGTCAAAGCAAACACTAAAATTTAAATCTAATTTATCATTATATTCACTCATCATACTAATATTTTTTTCAACAACATTCCATTTTGCAGGAAACCTTATGTATTCATATGAAGATTTAAATCCATCTAAACTTACAGAAAAACTTACTTGGGCAAATTTTGAAAAATATTCATCTATCATTTCTCTAGTAAGTTTTGTTAAATTGGTGATTAGATGTAAAGTAATATTTTTAGATAGATCTTTGTCAATTAACTGTTTTAAAAATTTAAACATTTGTTTTATAAGTAGTGGCTCGCCACCTGTAAATTTTAAATGTATTAAATCATCTGTTGTAGATCCCATTGAGTCTATAAAATTTGGTGAATCATAGTATTCAAAATTAGGTATTGACTTGTTAGATGGATTTAAATCATAATTATCAAAGTAAGGATATTCTTGTTTTTGTACCAAATCCCAATTGGCAGAAACTTCTTTTGCTATTTGAGAACTACTACCTGCGTTACACATTCTGCATTTTAAGTTACATAAGTTACCAAATTTAATATCAAAATCACTTGGTAGTTTTGAAACATTAAAATCGTTGTCAGTTGCTGATTCTAATCTATCTAATATGTGATCACCATACTGACTATTGTTCTGCATTGCTTGTATTGATGTTGATCTTTTCGACGGAATATTTAACTTATCTAAGTTTTGACATTCAGTGCATTCAGAAGGATAATAACCATTCATCATCATTTTGCGTGATCTTCGAACGTATTTTGAATTCCAATATTCAGCAATAGAATTAGGTGAATCGTTGGCTCTCATTTGTGTTTCACTATCTTTTGCTACGCAACAAAGTTTAAATTTACCTGTTGTTTGTATTGTAGCATGATCATATAGTAACGGACAAAAACTTGAAGAATCATTCGTTAACCTTTTAAATCTTTGCTCAAATGTTTCTGGTGTTTCCATACTCTATTATACTGCATCCTTCTATCTGAGGACACTGTCTCCACGGGTCAACAATAGTTGAACCTTTCGGGAAATCATATTTAGATGTATCATCAGTTCCATAAGTTACCTTTGGATTGTGTGCTAATAGATAAACTGCTTTTCCTAAATCCTTAGGTGGCTGATCACCTGTGTGCTCATCTTTATAGTATAATGTTCTCCCTGCTTTTTCAATGTAGTGTCCTATTAATAAACTATAAGATCCATTTGTATAAGGTACGTGAGGCTTGTATGCTTTACCTACAATCACAATTGGTAAATTGTATGACATTAGTTTTTTAGCAAGATTTTCTGCTTGTACTTCTCTTGCACCCATGATAGCATCAAATAAATCATAACCTAAACCTAAATGATCTGCCATCCAACGAAGTGCAATATTATCACGTGGATGACAAGCACCTCCATCTCCCATGCCGGCTGTCATATACTTTGGACCCATAATACGCATATCTGAAAATGCAAGTGCTGATGTAACTACATCAACATTAATATTTCCTTGCTTTTCTGCTACGTCTTGAATCATGTTTACTAAACCAATCTTTGCCGAAATAAATGTGTTATAAAAAATCTTTATTGATTCACACTCGTCCCAAGTACCAACTACGTACCTTGGATTATTTTGCATCATCGGTTTATAAAAATCAATAAGTTCTTTTGCATCTCCAGTCTTTGATCCATCTTCTGTACCAATCATAATCATTTCTGGATTTACCATATCCCATTTTACCGAACCCATAGCAATTAAATATGGATTATAAACAAAACGTGCATTTGTAATTAAAGGTTCAAGCTCACGTCTTGTTGTACCCGGTAATACTGTTGATATAAGAACCACTAGTTGCTTCTTGTTAACATATTGATTAACTTCTTGCAAAATGTTTTTTACAATTGTGTAATCAAAATCTTTTGGTTCTAAATGTGCTGTTGGTGTCGAACCATCATAACGTGGATCGTGTGGTGTTGGTGCCGCAATAAAAACAATATTCTTATCTTTTACTGCTTCTTGAATCGAACCTTTCATTTTAAAATTTTCTGGTTTTCTTGGCTCTACATCATATCCTTCTACCATATATTGTTGAGCCATAACTTCTGCACAATCTTGACCAAGTTTACCGCACCCAATCATTGCAATTTTTGTGTCTTTTATTTTCATGAATATACCCTCACTTTGTGTTCTTGTTCAAATGCATCTGCGTGTTGTCTAGTATTTACCAGTGGTTCACCTTTGATGTTTAAACTTGTATTCAACAACATTGGACAACCAGTTTGATCATAGAACTGTTTGATTAATTTATAAAATCCAGGTGCTTCTTTCTGTGTAACTGTTTGTACACGTGAAGTACCGTCAGCATGTATTATTGCTGGAAACTCTTGTGGCTTTCTGCATATAGCAACTGCCTGCATGTATGGCGAAGAAGTAATACCCCCAGGCATTACGAAATAATCATGCACATATTCTTCTAGTATAGCAGGAGCAAATGGTCTAAACTTTTGTCTTTTCTTAATTTCATTTACTCTATCTTTAATTTTGATACCTCGCGGATCAGCTAATAAACTTCTATTACCTAATGCTCTTGGTCCAAACTCTGCTTTACCACTTGCGACTCCTATGATGTCTCCGTTCATTAATGCTTTAAAGGCAGGATTAACAGGATAGTCTCCGTCAATATTTGTTCCTAGGAATGGACCTTGCCAATTTATTTTATCTTCATAACCAAGTGCGGCCGCTCCTAATGAGTTACCTGCATCACCTGGATTAGGCATGATCCATATATTTTGATTTTTGTTATACATTAATGAATTAGCCACACAATTAAGTGCTACTCCTCCCATCCATACAATATTTTTTTGTGAACTGTATGAACGTGCTATTTCAAACAATGTAAGAATTTTCTTTTCGATTACCGATTGTATTGATGATGCAACATCATATTTAAATTGATCATCTATCATTGGTTTGTGAGGCATCCACTCATCGACCCCTGCATGAACATTTACTTTTAGTTTCAGAGAATCTTTATCATCAAAAAAGTATTTTTCAATATCTTTCGCATACTTCGGTTCACCATACGCCGCCATGCCCATTAAAATGTATTCTTCTTCATTTGGTTTTAGTCCTACTCTTTGTGTAAATGCAGAGTATAATAATCCTAATGAATGTGGATACTGATATGTTTTTAATCTTTTTAATTTGTTTGGTGATGTATAATCCCAAATTGATATCGTATCAAACTCTCCAATTGCGTCTGCAACAATAACACAGGCACTATTGTAAGGAGATGTGTATGCTCCTGCGGCCGCATGTGCTTTATGATGTTCTACATATTCTAATTTATGTGGTACCATATGTTGAAATTGTTTCATATACATCTTTGGTAAATTGCAAGATTGGAATACTTCACCCCATTGCCCTGCAACCATTTGTCTTCTTTTCTTTAGCCAAGGTCTTTCATGCCAAATAACACGATCAGGATCTCCATGTTCTAATGCTTCATTGACTATTTCATTGCATAAGTCTGGATCATTTTTTATTCTAGTATATCTTTCTGTATGCCCAGCAAAAACTATTTCTCCATCTTTGATAACCGAAAGAGCACCATCATGTCCTAACCCACATATACCCCAAATTGTTTTACTCATATGTTTTATCTCCTGGCCATAATGGCATTTTAGTTCCTTCAGCTCTTTTAGGTATTTTTGAATCTGCACTTGATACGCAACTTTGTGAAATACATTTTTGCGGTTTGTCAAATAATTTAAAACCTGTTTCAATATTTCCTAGAGGTTCATCATGACAGCTATAACTTCTTTTTATACTGCCGTCCGGTTCTCTAATAATGATCGACCTATAACCCGATGAACATTCCCAGCCTTGGAACTTGTTAAAATTAAATGCATTGAATCTTTCTGCTTGATCCATAAAGTATGGGTTATTATCTTGATCTCTAAACTCAACTTGAAAATGTTGTGGTACTCCATCTCGATATGTTTGTTTTTTTAATGTTCTATCTTCATCTATTTTAAATGTTGGCTCTGGTCTTTCTACGTGTTTGTTTTTTGCTTCAGTGAATCCACGTTGTGGCATTCCGTTGTATAACTTGTCAAGCATCTCTTTCGAGTAGCCGTGGACAACTTCTGACGCTGTAGGATCCGATTGAGGTTTGAGCGTAACGTTAATACCTCTATTGTGGAAGTATAATGATTCTTCATATAGCTCATCGAACCATTCGGGTACCATAACTTGGTTGATTGTGACTTGGACATCATGTTCTTGTGCGAAGCATAATTTGTCGGCAAAGTCTGCTCTTTTCTCTTGTGAGTTAACGTGTTCCCTGTGGTATGAAGCCGTGATACTGGCTCTATGGAACGGTGATACTGCTTTAACATATTTTTCAAACCATTTCATATTTCTACTGCAATTACTTGTCATGTGTACAGAAGTATAATTAGTATTTTTCGTGTCATCAGCCAAATGCTGAAGAATATCAAGGTAGCCAGGATGAAATGTAGGCTCACCTCCAGAAAGACTGAAGTGGAAACTATTAAATCCTCTATCTCTTGCTTGTCTTTTGATTTCATCAATGGTGGCAAGACAAAGATCAGTAGGCCTATGATCTTTTCTGTCACTCCTAGCATACGGCCAACAGTAACTACAACGGTAGTTGCAGAAGCGACCAAGGAGCCAAGAAACAGTGAATAGATCGCGATATAGCATAGTACGTTGTCCAACACGTACGAGATCACCATACGGTATTTTTGTAAAATCATATTCACTCCATTTTAAATCTTCACTCATAGCTTTATTATAACACACCTTTTCCTGTTATTGCAACTTTTTTAGTCATTTATTATCTCCGATAGTTTTGGAAAAACAAGTTGCCAACTGTTGTCATTTCTAACTTCATCTAATGATTCAGTCGTTGCTTTAAATTGATTTATTATGTCTCTTCCGGCAAAGGTGGGCTCGTTTTTATTACTATCTGTTTCTAAATAATCTATTAATTTTAAAATATATTTTCCAATATACTTGCGATACAATCGACTATCAAACTTGTTTTTTAGACTTTCTTGTTGTTTATGCAATTCAGTTTGTATCTTTTGTTTTACATCATTTGGAAAATTATATGCTGTCAAATATGTAGGATAGTGAATTGGATTAACATCAATTGTAAATGTATCAGAAAACATATCAATAATCCAATCAATGTATTCATCATAGTATAAAATATTAAAAATACTAACAGTATGAGATATACCTATTTCAATGTTGTTATTCTCTTGTGCATACTGTTTCCAAAATTCTGCAACCTTTACTGTTTTATCCCATATACTTTTTTTCCTTATGTAATCTGATTTTGTTCCGATTGCATCTAAACTTAATTTTATTTTTACTTCTTTGAAACTTTTAAACATCGATCTATATTTAGGTTTAGGATAAAAACTACAATTTGTAAATATTTCTAGTCTTATATGTTTAGCAAGATCCCATTCAACTAATCTATCTAAGAAAATGATTAAGTCATCTTGAAGGAATGGTTCTCCTCCTGTAATTTTTATGTCTTTTAATTTTTTACATGTTTCATGGCTGAAAGATAATATACTTTCATTTGTAATTGGTCTCTTGGTCATATCATCAAATAGTTCATGTGATGCTCCAAAAAATAAAGTTTTCACACCATCAGATTTTTTTAGATCTTCATCCCAGCTTGTTGATAGATAAGGAGAACAAGTTCTGCATTTTAGATTACATTGCCTNCCCACCATTAGTTCTAAAAATTCTAATTGTATATCCTCTGGCAAATTTCCATAATCATTAAACTGGGTAATAGCATTTGTTCTCATGCTCTTTCCAATTGTTTGTTCCTCTTTTGTACACTTCCAACAACCAGGAACTTCCTGTCCTTGCCTCATTTTTTGTCTTATGTCCTTAAAAAGTACACTGCCTAATGCTTGTACAGGTTGCTTTAAAGAGGATGTGTTTGGTATTTTTTGGTCATTGGTTGTATCATATCGACAGCAGGGCTTAATATCATTGTTTGGTTCTATGGCCAAACCTTTGAAGGCATAAGGACAATAAGTTTTCTGTTGCATTTGATCAATCATTATAATATACTATATTAAGTATGCAGTTTATATTATTTATCTGATATTTGATAAATATTAAGTAAGCATAACAGGAAACAACAAAATGATCAAGCAAATTAAAGATGCAATACATCACTTAAAAGTAGAAACTGGTTGGAGTTACTGGTACCACTTATGGCATTCAATTGTTAACTCTTCAAGGTTAATTGTTATTGCTTTTAAAAGTGTTGTGCATGGACTTATTCCGTCTGTCTGGAAAGCAGACGCACCAAAGGCCGTGATTAGGATGTACCATGAAATTATGCGAATTGAACACATTAAGAAAATGGACAAGTTAAGAGAATTACCAAAAGATGAACGATACACAAACAAAGATATTGACCCTGTTGAGTAGCTATGGCGACATAGTCGAGCTTGATTGGGAATTTGATACGAACACTATCATTAAACAGTTATCTGAATTAGATAATTGGGAACAAGGACCAAACGGTAAAAAAGGAATTAACCTAACTGGTCCGGTATCAGGTCTTGGATTAAACGATAAAAACAAGCACAGTGAAGATCAAGAGGCAAATGAGAATTTGATCAAATGTGAAGGCTTATATGATTTTTTTAAGAAATGGCAGAACCTTGCAAGATGTCGTGCCGTACATATGAACGCAGGAAGTTTTTTTAGACTGCACAGAGATGCATATAGAGATAATCCACAAATGAGAATTTTTATTCC
>NHHF01000134.1 GCA_002171155.1 Betaproteobacteria bacterium TMED156 | reverse complement strand
AAGTTAAAAACTGAAAAGCAAAAGGTTCTAAAAGAAACTTTTTCGTATACTGAAATAAAGTAAAATTCTGCAAATTGTTTTTACTCCTATTAGCCAACAAAAACATTGAAGTGAATTGATCAAAAACATTTCTGTAAATATAATAAAACTTGGAAGGTACATAGCCATCAAATTTTTCTCTGACTGCTTTGATGACTCTAATACTTGTTGCGTGAGCATTAAAAAAATCAGGATTTACTCTGGCTACTCTGCTTTTATTATTCATGAAAAAACTAATTTTATTTTCGTTATATTTATACACCTCTAAAGGGAAAAGTATATGTCCAGTAAAAAATAAGGTGCTAAGTGTTTCGCAGGCTAAAGGGTTTGGAAGTTTGATTCCAATATGTAGCGGGTACTTAGCAACTAAATCTGAGTAAAATTTAAAAAAATATTTATGCCACCACGTACCGCATCTTCCAGCTGTTGAAATGTATACAAATCTAAAATCATCAAGTCCAGAAGGGCTTGAAAATTTGTTATCGTAATAATGCTTCTTCCATTCAAAACTCTGTGTGAAAGATTTAACGCATTCTGCTGAATCCTCATTGGCATTTACAATCAAATGTACAATAGATTTGAACTTTTTCTTAAATATAACAGTTTCATTTATCTTCACTAAATTAAAATTCAATGTATCCCTTTCATTACTTTATAATAATAATAGATAACTAATTTCTAAAATAGAAAACTCTAATTATTATTTAAATATGTTTTATATTCTAATTTTTAGAAGTTTTTTCATATTTGAAGTTCACCAATGTTAAGAAAAGAGAATAATTCTTAACTCATAAATTTATCTATTTAATTTGACAGTGTAGATTTTTACTTGAGCAAGTTAGTAATTTTATTGTTAAAAAACATTAGTATGCACTTAAATCATAAACATTTATTCACAAAAGAATGATTCTATTGAAAACTTATCTATAAGATATTTATTAACCTATAAATCAAAAGAAAAGTGAGTGATCGGAGAATAATTTTGCTGTAACCTACTGAAATCAACAAGAATAAATAATACACTCTACACTCAATGTTTATCAAGAATTACAAAATTTTTATAAATAATAATCTACATATGAAAAAAATATTTTTCTTTTCTTATATGATCTCAACTTTTTTTCTTATTGGGGGTTGTTTTGATCATAATAAAGCCTTTGAGATCTTGCAGCCAAAATCCAATAAACCTGAGCTTCTAAAATTTGATGAATTTCAAATTAAAAGTAAGGTGCTCTACATTCCGGCAACTATTGAAACTATTAAGTGGGGATATTTGCCAAATCGAAACGATGAGCCAGTTGCTAAAATACTACCGGGATCATATCTTGTTGTCGATTCTATATCTCATGAGGGAATACTTGAGGATCAAGGACGAGATCCAGTCAATTATTTTTCCTCTTTTGGTATAAAACAAGAACAAGTTTTAAAAGATGTTGTAAGTGTTGCCAAATCAAATATGAGTCATGATTTCCATAAGGATGGCCCACATATTGTAGTGGGGCCTGTAGAAATTATTGGAGCCATGCCTGGAGATATACTCAAGGTTAGGATCATTGATGTAATTCCGCGAGTACCATATGGAATAATTTCGAATAGACATGGTAAGGGAGCTTTGCCAGGTGAGTTTCCTCTTGGTCCAAAACCAGACCGAAATATTCAAGGTGATTATAGAAACATATCGATTTTTTCCAAGACCTTTTTAAAAGATGAGAAGATTGGTGCCTACATTGAAGATCCCTCTGGTAAAAGAATAAATTTTGACGCAAAGCCTTTCATGGGAATTATTGGAGTCGCAAAAAACTCATCCAAACTTGTTCATTCTGTGCCACCAGGCAAACATGGTGGAAATTTGGATATTAATGAGCTTTATGCTGGTTCAACCTTGTACATCCCAGTTCAAGTTCCTGGAGCTATGTTTTACACTGGAGATCCACACTTAGCTCAAGGAGACGGGGAAGTGGCATTAACAGCACTCGAACAATCTTTGAGAGCTCTTTTTAAAATCGATGTCATCAAAAAGAATTCAAACATAACATTATCAAAATTTAATTTACAATCTCCATTTGCTGAAAATAAAAAATATTGGATCCCTATTGGATTGGATGAGGATCTTGATACTGCCATGAAAAATTCAGTTAGACAAGGTATTGATTTTCTATCTTTTATGTATGGAATTGAGAAACAAACAGCTTTAGCATACATGTCGGCAGCTACTACTTTCGAGGTATCTCAAGTCGTCGATAAAACAAAGGGAATACATGGTTTAATCGCAAAAAAAGACTTCGAAACTATCCGTCCGTAGGCTAAAGTTAAATTTTTACTGTATAAAAGTAACTGCAAAAATATTTAAATTGTTATATTCAAACTATTGGGTAAAATAGTTATATGAAAACCATTCTCTTTTCAATACTCATTTTATTTTCGATTAATGCTTTTGCTATTAATTGGAAAAAGGTTGCTGAAAACAAAGTAGGAAATTACTACGTTGATTTTGACAGTATCAATAATCATGATGGGCTTGTTTATTATTCTGACTTAGTTAATTTTATTGAACCATTTAAGGGGGATTTTTCAGCAATTAGTAAATACAAAGTTGATTGCGTAAAGGAAAAGCAAACTTGGCTAGCAGTAACTACTTATAGTGAACCAATGGGAAAAGGAATAATAAACTCTAAATCATTTCCTAATGAGGCTATTTATCCAAAGTCAAACACAATTTATTTTTTCTTAATAAAAAATCTTTGTAATTATAAAAAATAAGAAATGATAGTTTGTCAGTAAACTATTAAAAAAACTTTCATATTGGCTAGCAAGTGCAAAAAGCAGAGGCAACCTGATTATATGAATATCTAAAGGGTGGTTCTATGGGAAACCTTGGACAATTTGAAGAGTGTTTCGGGAATATTTTTTAATATACATAAAAAAAGACTAGAGTTGCTTAGATAATCAATGTGTGAATTTAGCAATGGTTATTTTCCTTGTTTGTTAATGTTTACTCAAAAAAATTTCTATGAAATTTTCTTCAACTTCATATTAGATGGTGATTGTAAAATAATAGGAGATACCACACCACAATTTGTCCTTATCTCATTAAAAGATTTCAAATAAATCAAAAAGTCATTTGAAAAATTCGAATTTAATATAAAAATAATTTGATTCTTATTTCAAAATTATTATATAAAGTTTTTGGTATGGAAAATATATTTATTGGAATTTATGAAGAAATATTTAATGAAATAAACTATAGAATTAACAGATTTTATAAGAATTGAATTCAATAAAGGCCTTTCAAATAAAAAACTATAAAAAAAAGAAGTTATTGATGATGGTTTGATTTGTGAAATCCACAAACATTACAAGGAAATATATAATTATTGTTTTAAAAGATTTACTCAAACAAAAAATTTGTGCGTTAAGTGATTAAAATAAGAAGAAAACAATATATAAATAATTATTAATTTAAATTTTATTCACTAATCCAAAAAATTATAGTTTTTTTCAGAAAAAAGGTTAAATTATGAGTAATTTTCAAGTCCCGTCAAATGAGGAATTAAGATTACAGACTTTAAAATCTTACGAAGTACTTGATACAGCTCCAGAACTTTCCTTTGACGAAATCACAGAGCTTGCTGCAGAAATTTTAGGTTGTCCAGTTTCTTTTATTGAGTTTATGGATGCTGATAGACAATGGTTTAAATCTAAATATGGACTTCCTGAAGAATATATTGAAACTCCTAGAGATATAGCAATTTGTAATACTGTTATTTGTCAAGGAAATTTATTGTGTGTACCAGATCTATCTCAAGATGATAGATTTCGCACTAACCCATTAGTTGAATCTGCACCCAATGTCCGTTTCTATGCAGGAGCACCGCTAATAACACCAAATGGACAAGCGATAGGCACTATTTGCTCGGTAGATTTTGAGAAAAAGGAAATTTCGCTAAATCAACAAGAAGCGCTAAAAAAATTATCAAAACAAGTTATGACTCAACTTGAATTAAGAAGAACATTAGTTGAGGTTAAAAATTCACTTTTGATTCAGGACAAACTGACCAAAGAAATTGAAGTTGAAAAAAATAATATTAAACAAATTATGACAAAAATCTTACCTATGAATATAGCTTTAGAATTACAAGAAAAAAAAAGGGTGGAGCCGAAGTACATTGATGAATGTAGTATTTTGTTTTCTGATTTTGTCAGTTTTACTCAACTCACTGAAAAATTATCGCCCAAAAATCTTATAGATTTATTACATCAAATATTTTGTAAATTTGATGATATATGTAAACAGAATAAAATAGAAAAGATTAAAACAATAGGTGATTCTTATATGTGTGTCTCAGGGGTTTTGGACAAAGAAAATGATCATGCGAAACGTTTGTGTAAAGCTGCAAAAGAAATGCTTGATTTCTTGGATAAAACCAACATACAACGATCAAAACTAAGAATGCCCACCTGGGAAATGAGGATAGGAATTCACACAGGTCCAGTAATTTGTGGTGTAGTAGGTGATGATAAATTTACTTTTGATGTGTGGGGTGATTCGGTAAATATGGCTTCTCTGATGGAACAGAATTCTGAGCCTGGAAAAATTAATATTTCAGAAAATACACATTTTCACATTCAAAAACACCTAAGTGCATCAGAAAGAGGTGAGGTTATTACAACAAAAAAAGGAGCACTAAAAATGTATTTTTTGAATATTTAAATTAGCTTAATATCTTATTTCTAACATTGCTTTAGTAACTGTATTTTCAAATAGTAAAAGAATGAATAACTTCTCAAACGTTCTAAAATGAAATTGCTTTGTGATTATATAAATTAGTAAATGATAGTAAGTAAAATTATTTTTTTAAAATTTTTCTCAGCAATCTGTAAATAATTAAAAATGGTGTTGTTGTAAGAAGTAAGAAATTGAACTTTCTTCTTATAAAAAAGAACAAGAATATAAATAAGATTAAAGAAACTAAAAATAAAATACCCATATTACTTACCTATGATAAGTTTAGTTATCAGTATCAATTGTAAATTTTCATATAGATAGTTAATTATGCTAATTGAATAAAATAATTATTAACACATAAGCTTAATAATTTTACTCATCAATATAAAAAATTCTCACCTAAGAAAGTCAGTGCTTTCTTTTTTAGGAAACTTTAGCATATCGCTAGATTATTAATATGAAATATCTAACAGAAAAGCTGTAAATCAATATACAAAACTCACTTGACTATAGATTGCAATACCATTGTTTTAAAGAGTGTGGAATTTTCGAGAAGTTGGTTAGCAGCTTGAGACATAAAGATTCCAATCAATTCTTCTTTAGGATCAATAAAAAAAGATGTTCCAGCATATCCAACCCAATAAAATTCTCCCGCTGAACCATATTCAGAATTTAACAAATTTGCATGACGAGGTCCTTCATTTCTAACTGCACCAGCAAGTGACCAACTCTGATTACCCCCAGGAATGTAAAAGGGGCCTTTATTAATACTCCTTGGAAGTTGATCAGTCATGACAAGTTCAACAGATTTTTTGCCTAAAATTTGAACGCCACCAAAATTTCCATTATTCATTAGCATCTGAGCAAAATGTGCGTAATCCAAAGCAGTTGAGGTTAGTCCAAGCCCCCCAGCTTCCAAAGTGATGATGGACTTAGTTGGTTCCGAATAGGGAAGGATTAAATTTTGTTTATCACTATCAAATGGCTCTGCAAATCTATCAAATTTGTTATCTGATACTCTGAAAGAAGTATCGGTCATTTTAAGAGGCTTAAATATATTTCTTTGAAAAAACTCTTCTAAAGACGATTTGGTAATCACTTCAATTACCCTCCCCAAAACTTCAATGGAGTTACTGTAATACCACGTTGTATTAGGTTCGAATTTTAGTGGCAACTTGCTTATTCGAGTAACTAACTCTTTGTTTGAAATATTTTGATCATGCATTCCAGCATCAATATACATTTGTTCTACCACCCCACCCCCCGGATAGGCTTTAAAGTATCCATATGTAAATCCTGCTGTATGTCTCAATAAATCAATTATGCGTATAGAATTTTTTGCAGGTTTAGTTTTGATAGCAGCAGCACTTTTTGCTGTATTCTGATTAACTGCTACTCTCATATTTTTTAGTTCCGGTAAATACTTTGCAACTGGATCAGTTAGTTTGATTTTCCCTTGTTCTACTAACATTAAGGTACCAATACTTGTGATTGGCTTAGTCATGGAGAAAATTCTAAAAATACTTTCTTTAGACATTTTTGAGTTCTTCTGGGGGTCCTGTTTTCCCTCGGCTTTGTGAAAAATAATTTTCCCACTTCTCATTACAAGCACTACATAACCAGGAATTTTCTTTTCAGAAATCTTTTTGTTAAACACATCAGTAATTCTATTCAAACGTTCTGAGGAAACTCCAAGTAACTCTGGCTTAACAGTCTCAAAATTGTGGGGGAAGGCTGAATAATGAGAAAAAGAAATTGAAAAAATAATGAAGGAAATTATATTTTTAAGCATCGAATACTCCTTATTATCAGAATTGATAATTAATTATATTGGTATTTCTTAATCAAAATATTAACAAAATCCAACTTTTTTTGGAATATTTAATTCCAAATTTCTAAGGCAATTGGTGAAAGAATCTATAATATCAAATCAAATAGTTTGTATTAGCAAAATATTAAACGATCTTTTATTAATACCAAACAGCTAAACTAAATTTTGATGATGTTTTTTTTGTACCAATCACAAGTTTTTTTTATTCCAGTCGCAATATCAATTTCTGCGTCCCATCCCAATTCTTCTCGAATTCTATCAACAGAAACTCTACGAATTGGAATCATACTTGGCTTAGAGTGATCAAATTTAATTTCTGGGGAGTAATCAAATTCTTTTATGACTAATTTAGCCAACTCTTCAACAGTAACATCATTTCCTGTCGCAATATTATATGGGCGACAACTTTTACCATTTTCAAGAACATGAAGTAGTCCATCGATAACATCTTGAACATATACAAAATCTCTAATTTGTTTGCCATTACCCCAAACGTCAAAAATATCTGGTTTACGTGATGCTCTCATTATTAATTGAGGAATTACATGACCATTTTCATTAAATGAATCAAAAGGCCCATAAATTGCAGTTGTTCTAATTACTCCAAACTTAACTTTTGAAATTTCACCATAATATTGAATGACATTTTCACAATATCTTTTCATGTTCCCGACGCCACTATATACAGTGTGTGGTTTGCTATCAAAAGCTTGATCCTCGGTTACCACCTCGCTTGTATCTGGATACATTGTTGAACTCCCAATAAAGCCAAGAGCTTGAATATTTTTTTCAACAGCTGCTGATAAAATATTTATAGTAGGTATTATATTTTTTCTAACTAAAGATGAAAAATTTGCTGCATCTGTTTGGCCTTTTGCTACTTTAATGTAAGCTGCAAAGTGAAGACAAATATCGATTCCACTTAAGACTTCCAAACAATTTTCATAAATTTCTAAATCAGACTTTACAATTTCAAGATTATTATTTTTAATGTCTAATTTTCTTGAGTTAAATATTAATGCCCTGACAAAGTGACCTCTATTCAGACATTCTCTTACAGCAGTTTGCCCAACAATCCCAGCTGCTCCTGTAATCAAAATTGTTTTATTTTTTAAATTAATCAACTTTTTTTAGTCCTTTATTTTCTAGCTAAAATTTAACTTTTTTTATAATTATTTAATCTTAATAATAGGTTTTACAGCTTAGGCATTGGTATTTTTTTATTAATAAATAAAGATAATCTTACTAACAAGGTTTCAAAATTTTCTTCATCAACCATAATATCGTTATCAACAACTGGAGAGTTAGTTAATTTTCCAACAGGTTCTCCTAAAACCCATGCACCATACTTTTTTAATCCTGCAAGATATAATCTGCCTGCATCTGATGATCTTTGAGCTGTTTGAATAGTTACATATGGAATATTTTCTTCTATTAAGTTGCTTACAAAACCAGTTGAACCACCACCTTCCTCAATAACTAAGGATGCATTGTAGATCAACTTAGCTTGATCTTCCATGGTTAGTAAATGAATATTTTCTTCAATAACTAAATTCAAATTCTTTTAGTATCATTTTTCAATTAAAAAAATTACAGATTTTTTTTAATATTCCATGCTCAGTGGTACCTGATTCTAGTCGTCTAATTTCGTTTAATGTTGAACCATAATAATTCCATGCGGGTATTCCTTCAGTGATTATTTTACCATTTCCCATTGGTTTACTGAAGAAAGTGTTACCCAACCAAATTTGTTTTTGAACTTCACAATTTACTTTATATTTACTAATGATTGAATAGGCATCAAATTTTGTCGGTTCAAGGTAATCAGTTAAAACTAAATAATGAATATATCCATCATTTTCTTTTAT
>NHHF01000133.1 GCA_002171155.1 Betaproteobacteria bacterium TMED156 | reverse complement strand
ATTATGAAATTATCTAAAAGATCTAAAATGAATGCACTTAAGACAATTCTAGTAAGTTTATTTCTAACTTTTTTTCTGATTATTAATTTTGCAAATGCATTTGATTATAGTGTTCCAAAAACTGATAAAGAATTTACAGAAAAAATTGCTAAATTAAAATGGAAGAAAGGTCCTGGGTACATCAGTCATGATAAGGCCAAGGCTTCAATTTATTTTAATGATGAATACTACGTACTCAAAGGTGAGGATGCCAGACAAATTTTATATTGGAATAATGGTGTTGAAATACCAACTGATATCTATGCAGAGAACACAAAAAGGGGTTATTATTATGATTTTAAATTTCGTGACAGTGGATTAATAAAAATTGATGATTGGGCTAAAGTTAATGCAAATGATTTTATTAAAGAAAGACGTACAATTGCAAAAGACAATAATCCAGCAAGAGCATCTAAAGGCTTAGAAACTGTCGCCAGCATGCAGTGGAATGAAAAGCCAACATTAGATAAGAGAAATAACCAAGTATACTATTCTATATTAGTTAAATGGTCAGATGGCCAAAGTTCAATTGACTCAAAAATTATTACTCTTGGTAGAAGAGGATATACTGAAATTTCACTTGTGAGCAGTCCTCAAAGTTACAGTCCTATCTTATTAAAGGATATGTCTAAAAAATATAAATATAATAAAGATGAAAAATATACTGATTGGAAGTCAGGCGATAAAGTTGCTGCTGTTGGAATTGGTGCTTTATTAGCTACTTCACTTGGTCTTAAAGCAGTTAAACCTGGTGTCTTAGCTGTAATATTAGGATTACTTAAGAAATTCTGGTTTGTAATCTTAATACCTTTCCTTGCTTTAGGTAGTTTTGTTAAAAGATTATTTAAAGGAAAATCTAAAGGTAAATAATAATTGGGAGCTTATACTACTAACTATTTATATGTATCAATCTATGCCATCATCCCAGTGGCATTGGTCATGTATTATGTTTACAAAAAAGACAGCTTTCCAGAACCGCCTAGAATTGTATTTATTACAATCTTTTTAGGTATCAGTACTATTTTTCCAATTAGTTTACTAATTCCTCTAGTTGAAGAGATTGGAAAAAATTATCATCATACGGTTGCAGCTGAAAACTTTTACCAGTCCTTCTTTAGAGCAGCTTTTTTAGAAGAATTATTTAAATTTTTTGTTCTAGTTTTTTATTGCTTGCATTTAGACGAGTTTGATGAACCAATGGATGCCGTAGTTTATGGTGTAGCAGCATCTCTTGGGTTTGCCTTATATGAAAACTGGGAATACGTGGTCTCGGCTTTGAATAATAAAGGTTATGATGAGGCCGTATTTGTTGCAATCATCCGATCATTATCCGCTGTACTACTCCATGCTTTAGCCGGTGTAATGATGGGCTTCTTTTTAATTGATGCAGTATTTGGAAAAAATAATCATAAATTGAATCTTATTTTGGCATTACTATTCCCCGTTTGTTTGCACGGATTCTATGATTATATTTTATTTTCAGAGAATATTTCATCTTGGTGGATATATGTTCTAATCATCGGATTTTTAATACGCAGCAGATTTATTTTTAAAAATTTAAAAGAAAACATTAATCAAAAACAAATAAAAAGAATGCCACAACCCTCAGAAATCGTTTTATCTATTGGGGCAACTTTTGTAGGTGTAATTTTTATTTACACAATTATTAATGCATAACTAATTCATTTTATGCCAAAAATAAAAACAGCATTAATCTCAGTATCAATGCTAGTTTTGGCAACAACTTTAGCAAGTTCAGTGATGACACAATCTGCCTTTGCTGACTGGCAAACTACAACGATTACACCTTCATTTGGCGGTGGTCTAAGTATTAATTCATATGGAAGCGATGGAAGTTATTTTGGTTCTGCATCACCATCATATGGCGGTGGTTATAACTACAATATCACAGGTCCAAATGGATCAACTTTTGGCTCAATCACACCAAACGGTAGTGGCGGATACACAATTTTTGAAAACAAATGGTAAGTTATAAAATCTAACCTCCTGATCTTATGATTAAGGAGGTTAGATAATTTTACTAAAATAAATTTGTTTGAACCATTAACAGTTATTGAATTATCAGTAAGATTTATAACTAAATACTTAAGGCAATTTTTATATAAGCATATAAATTATTTAAATGAAGTAAGATTTTAATTACCTTTTTTTCTCATAAATAAAAGCTTTCACTGATGACCCGTTATTAAGATGTATTTTTGTGATTACTCTTTTGTATTCTTCTCCTTCATATTGATCAATTTCCTTGATTATGTTTTGCAATTGATTTGAATGAAACAGTTTACCTTCAATTTTTTCTCCGTTTGTATCAAGTGATATTATGGGATATCCAATATCAATATCATCTATCCAATTTCCAAAACAATAAGCATCACACCATATTCCTTGAATTTGATCAAAGTAATGATGAGCTTTTTCACCTGGTTTCAGTGACCCATAAACAAACAGATACTGAATCCTCATCTAGAATTAACAAATAAAAAAGCAAAGAAGATGCTCATAGTAAAAATGACGGTTTGGCCTTGACTTGAGTACCATATAAAAGGTTTTGGGAGATTTCCAAAAAAGAACATGATTTGCAGAAAAACATTCGTTGCTCCGAATATATATAAAAATCTTTCAAATTTTTTCACTTAGAAAGAAAATAAAGTTAATTAATATTGATCTTAGATATCATTCCGGCTTCTAAATGACCGGGAACATTACAACCACCAAACAATTCTGCATTAGATGTAAACTTCCAAATCAACTCTGCTTTTTGTTTGGGTTCAAGCAAAACGGAATTTGAATGTGTATGAGCCATTTTGTGATTTGTTTTTGCCATTTGTTTCATCTTTTCTTTATTAATTTTATTTGGCAATAATATACCGTTCTTCATCATCTCAAGCATTTCTGGACCATGTTTTTTATGCATTAACATAGTTGCAATGTTAAACTCATGTACTAATACACCTTTATTCTCAACAACAAACCTTACTGTTTCGCCTTTTTTAACATTAATTATTTTAGGCTTATAATAATTATCATACATATCGACTTTGATAGTCTTGGAAACTTCGGACATCTTGCCTTTCATACCAATCATTTTCATTGGGGCTGAAAAAAGCTGTGATTGCAAACCTAGTGTAAAAGTCATTACATATATAAAAAATAATTTCATATTAATTTAATTTCATTTGAAATTTATAATTATCAATAGACCAAAAAGATTTAAAATATGCAATAATTGATTTAATCTCTGCGTCATTAAGTTTATCAGAAAACCCCATCATTTTACCTTCATAATTAGGAACCATTTTAGCCAAACCACGTTTTATAATATAAAAAAGTATTTTATCATTATGATGCCATGTATGGCCCGTACCATTTAACGGCGGGGCTAGTCGGTGTCCATCAACATCCACTTTATTTTTCCACCCTACTTGACCTGATAGATTGTTTTGATGACAACTTGCACAATTGTCCCGGTAAAGTTCTTTTCCAAGTTTAAATACTTCTGACCCTTTAGCTGTTTTTTCAATTACAATTTTCTGATTGTGGTGACTTGCAAAGGATGATGATTGAAAAAAAAATATCAAATTCAAAACTACAATAAAGTTACATGTTATTCTTGGTAGTGAAGACATTAATAAGAATATAATTATCTTCATAATTAGTTCAATGACACTGTATGTATTTTATAGATATGTGAATTTGGGATAGATGGTATTCTTAATTACTGTTACCACAAATTTAAAAGATGATTTATTGATTGCTTAATAATAATTTTGTTTCTTAAATTAGTTTGAAACCTAAATGGAATTTACACTAAAGTATGAAATATAATTATTCTACAGTTAGCACTTTTTTCCCCAAAACCCTATAAAATTAGTGGCTCGTAAGAGCCACTAACCCCAAAAATGTAATAAAAATTACATATTATTAAATATTCTTTATGATTATGCTCATAAAATTAGTCGTAAAGATTGTCATAATTATCTAAATAGTTCATATTTTCATAATAATTTTGTGTAAATATTTATGAGTTACGAAGACTTTATTGATGCACTAGACGAACTTTATATGAGTATAGAAGAAGTTGCAGAAAAACTTGGTCTAGAAGTCGACGATGTTAAAGCATGGGAAGAATCTGATGATGAAATTCCAGACTCAGCTGTAGATCTAATAAAAACAGAACGCGAAAATAGAGCTGCTGATCAGATTGAAACAGATGAGTAATTTATTTTTAAAAAAACTATACTTCATTAGACTCTAATATTTTTTAGAAGCGATTTATAATTTAAAAATTTTTTGCATTTAAAATATGATTTTGGTTTACGTGTAAAACCATTTAGTTTTAACAAAAAGTCAACTTTAGAATTAAGCGCAGCCTCATAATCATGCTCACTATCTCCGATAAATAAACAATCACTTTTCTTGATTTTCATTTTTTTGATAAGTGCATTTAACATACCTGGATGAGGCTTTTTATGTTTAAATGTATTTCCACCACAAACTACTTTAAAATATTTACCAAGCTTTGACTCTTTGATTACAATTTTAGTCAAATTTTCAAGTTTATTTGATGCAACAGCAAATTTAATTTTATTCTTTTTTAAATTTTTTAAAAACTTATCGATATCTTTATAAACTGACGATTTTACAAAAAGATTTTTTTTATAATAGTTATAAAAATATTTAAACATAATTTTCTTGAGTTTCTCACTTGCATGCTCTTTATTTATTTGAAGTGAAAAATTGATGTTACCCATAATTCCTTGACCAACGATACCTTTAATCTGAGAACGAGAGATAGGTTTAAATCCAAAATACCTCAAAGTTTTATTATTAGCATTTAAAATATCTAGTTTTGAGTCTACTTACGTACCATCTAGATCAAATATTATTAATTTGTAATCGTATAATTTCACAATATTATTCGTCTAATTTACTTAATATTTTAGGGATGAATTTTTTAAAATTAAAAAATCCTTTATTACAATACTGGTTAGTCATTTGATCAAACTTTCTATAAAGATATTTAAAATTAATATTATTCTCATTTAAAAAATCTAAATTTTCTCCTACGCCTGGGTATAATGCTATTACATTAGATGAATCAAAATTTTTAAGATATGAAATATCCTTAATTTCTACTTCGAATTTATCTTGTAATCTAGTTTGCTGATCAGCAATTAAATCAGATTTGAATTTAACAAGGCATTCATCTAATTCGATTGATCTAGTTAAATTAGTATTTTGTATAAGCATGATTTTTTTAAACTTGTAATTTTTAAAATCAGATTCCTCAAAACATAGCTGATTATCAAAAATGAGCAGAGTTTGATCCTCTGTAATTTCATTATTATCAAACTCTGGATTAATTTGAATGTACTCTTTATCTGATACTATAGGTGTAGCATTTTTGTTAAGTTTAATTTTTTCATACCTTTGATTTGTAAATTTTTTTATATTCCACTCCTGAGCAACGTAGTTTTTTCCTTTCGTTTGTAAGCCAGCTGTCCAACGCCAGGAGAGTGTATTTGAGGCAGGATCACCATCTTTAAGATGCTTCATAAAAAATTCAGCTCCTAATTGCCAGGGCAAATCCAATGTAAAAATCCAAATAGATGAAAACCACATTCTAGTATGATTATGGAGGTATCCTGTTTTTTTTAACTCGTTCACCCAGTCGTTAAAACATTCAATATCGGTATTTCCATTTATTGCATTTTTTAAAATTTTATTATTTTGGAAATCTTTTTTTAAATTTGACAGATCATTTACAAAATCTGTCCATAAACTAGGTCTTCTTTCCAACCAGCCTTTCCAATAAGTTCTCCAAAGAACTTCCTGTATAAACTTTTCTATTTTAGAAAAAGGAAATTTTTTTACAGCCTCTTTTATGATTTCTTTTTCGCTTAGAACTCCATGTGTCACATAGGGTGACAAACAAGAAGTATTTGTTCTTTTTTCAGGTCCAAAATCAAAATTACGGTCTCTAGTATATAAAGCGAGGTTATTTTCTATAAAAGAATTAAGTTGTTTTAAAGCTTGTACTCTTGAGGGGTGAATTTGAATCATAATTTATTTATAAAGAATTTATTTAAAGTTACAAAAAAGAATAAATTATTTTATACATTATATTAACAGAAGTTCCACAATCCTTGCATTGTCTAAAAAATCAAAAATCATGGTTATTATTTTTTTGTCTTTTATTATTACAAGTTTTGGCTTATTTCGTGTACTTTAAGAAAATATAAACAAATAATTAATATGAAAAAAATTTTATGGTTTAGGCATGATCTTCGAATAGAGGATAATCACGCATTAAATAAAGCTTGTAGTGATGGAGAGGTATTACCAGTATACATCTTTGATAAAAACTATTGGGAATTAGAAACCTCGAGCTATTTTCATCTTAAATTCATTCAAGATTCTCTTAAGGAATTAAACCAAAATTTTAAAGAAAAATATAATTCTCAAATTTATATCTTTTATGGCAATACAATAGAAATTTTAGACGAGTTAATTAATAAGCAAAAGTTTATAAAAGTCTATTCTCACCAATTATTTCGTAATCGATATACTTTAGATTTAGATAAAAAGTGTAAAATTTTGTTTAACGAGAAAAATGTTGTCTGGCATCAAGAACAGCAATTTGGAATTCAACTTGAAAATAGAAAACGCAACTTCTGGTCTACTCATTGGAATAGTTATATAGAACTTAAACCTCTCAGAACTGAAGTAAATTGTAAATTTATAAAAATCGATACGCCTTCACTCGACAAAATAAAAACAAAAGAAATTGATGAATCAAACATACAAAAAGGTGGACGGAGAGAAGCGTTGTCTTTGCTACAAAGTTTTTTAAAACAAAGATCTGAAAATTATCAAAAAGAGATGTCATCACCTGTTACGGGTCAAGTGTCTTGTTCAAGATTGTCACCCCATATCACTTATGGAACTATCTCTTTAAAAGAGATTAATTTTGCAATTAAAAACACCAAAAAAGAAAATATGTCATTAAATAAAATTAAATCATTACGCTCATTCAGAAGTCGATTAGCTTGGCACTGTCATTTTATTCAAAAAATTTATGATGAACCTGAAATTGAATGGCAAAACATGAACCGTGCTTATGATGGAATTCGAGAAAATTCATTTAATGAGAAGTATCATCAAGCATGGAAAATAGGTTTAACAGGATATCCATTTATTGATGCGTGTATGAGATATTTAAAAGTAAATGGTTGGATAAATTTTAGAATGAGAGCGATGCTTGTATCTTTCGCATCTTACCAGCTTTGGTTGGATTGGAAAAAAACAAGTAAACATATGGCACAATTGTTTACCGATTATGAACCTGGTATTCATTATTCTCAATTTCAAATGCAGTCTGGTACAACAGGTATCAATACAATTAGAATTTATAATCCAATAAAACAATCTACAGATCAAGATCCTAATGGATTATTTATAAAAAAATGGGTTCCAGAATTACAAAAAGTTCCTGATAAGCTTGTCCATGAACCGTGGAAATTAACTTATCTAGAACAAAAAGACTTAGATTTAGAAATTGGCAAACATTATCCTAATCCAATTGTTGATCACCATTCATCATCCAAAATTGCACGTGATAAAATTTGGAGAATTAAAAAAACAGATGAAGCTAAATTTAATGCCCAGAAAATCTTACAAAAACATGCAAGTGCAAAAGGACGAAGATAACTACTCATTTCTTACCATTGGATAAACACTTGGCTTTAAGAAACGGTAAGTATTAATTAATATTAAAAATAAAGTTAACGCTCCAATAATAACAAGAACATTTAATACTGGTACAAACTCGAGTTGCCAGCCTAACCTAAAAATAGTTTCAATCACAAACTCTGATGTGAAAATTCCAAATATGCCTGCAATCATAAATATTGAAATATAAGTAATTAAAAACTCAATTAAATTTGCTTGGATTAATTTACCTGATCTTAAGCCTAAAATTTTAAAAATTAAATTCTGATAA
>NHHF01000132.1 GCA_002171155.1 Betaproteobacteria bacterium TMED156 | reverse complement strand
TTTAAAGAGAAAAAATAAAAAAAATTAATATCAAAAAATCAATTCAGTTTGTTCCTCAATTTCATCAACTGGAAAATTGCAAATTTCCAAATTTTTAAAATTGTAATAGGTTTTAGAGTTTTTTTCTAAAGTCACCAATCCATTTCTAGAAACGTAATCACCATGAAAGCCCGTACATCTCCAATTAGTAATATTCTCCATTTGGCATCCGTTATGTTCTCTCCAGATCTGTTTTCCACCTTTGTCATATCCTATTGCAACTACGCGTCTCTTGTCATATTCTGCTACGAATGTAAATTCAAATCTTTCAACGCAAACTTCACACTCCGAACCAAGCTCGCAAATTCCAAATCTAATTTTCATCTCTGACGCCATAACAAATTGAAATTTAGTTAAAAGTGTAAAACAAAAAATAAAATATAAAATTCTTATAAACATGACTGATTTATATCACAAAAAAAAATTTTTTCTAAATATCACTTTTTAAACTATGTTTTACCAAACCCGCACCCGCCTCGGAATATATGTTAAAAACAGTTACACCTAGATCAGCTAATTCTCTCTCTTCCTCACCAAACCTGACGACTGCTGAAACCTTACAATTAGATTGGATTTGGTTAATTTGATTGGCAGCAGCAAGATTACTATGGTGTTTTGGCATGGTTAAAACAACTAATTCTAAATCATTATTGTTCTTGAGATTTAACCAAAAATCTAAATCATCAGCGTCTCCATTCAATACTTTTCTTCCACACTTTAATAATGCTTTAACTCTTGTGGCATTGTGTTCAATTCCTACAATTTCGTCACCATATACCATTCTTAATTCATCATAGGCCCCTACACCAACTCTACCCATTCCAATTACGAGCGCTTTGGCTTTTCCTACTGACACTAAGGTGTCGTCTGGATGAATATTTTCTGCTTGTTGGATAGGAAGAGTTTGTTTAAAAATTTCGTAAATTTTCTCACAATTTTTTGTAAAAGGAGCTGCAAAAGCAAAACTTAAACTGACCGAAACTGCAATTACAACAAGCCAATCAAATGGAATTAACTGCATGTTAACCGATATAGCACCAACAATTAAAGCAAACTCAGAATATGTCATTAATGATAAAGAAGTAAACAAAGAAGTTCTTGTCCTAAATGCGAAGAAATTAGTTATCCAAAAATAAAAAAATGCTTTGAAAGGTAACAATAAACACAAAAGTAATGCTATTACTATTGCTTCAATAGAAAGTTGACTACTTAAACCAATAGACAGAAAAAAACCAACTAAGAAAAACTCCTTGATTGAAAAGAGAGAATTTGATAGTTCATCAGCTTTACTATGTCCAGACAATAAAACCCCAACAAGCAAAGCACCCAACTCAGCCTTTAGACCGATAAAGTTAAAAAATTCTGACCCTAATCCAAGTGCTAAGACAATACCGGTTAATACTAATAATTCATCATGACCTGAAAAATCAAGTAATTTAAAGATTACTGGTTTAATAAAAGGAAGCAAAAAAACCAAGAAAGCTAAATAGCCTGGTAATTCACCCTCAGCAATAGCAAGAAACAAAGTTGCTAAGAGATCCTGAATTATCAGGATTCCAATAACTGTTTGACCATAAAACGCAGTAATATCCCCTTTTTGCTGCAAAATTTTTACACTATAAACCGTACTAGAAAAAGAAAGAGCAAAAGCAATGAATAAAATCCCGTAATTAGACAGTTTTAAAGATTCGGAAAAAAAATAATTATTGCCTAAAAATAAAAATGAACTAATTATCAAGATTGATAAGATAACTTCAGCAAAAGCTGTACCATAAACTTCTTTTTTTAATAAAGAGGCAATTTTTAGCTTTAAACCAATTGTAAATAACAATAGATTTATTCCAATATTCGATAAAAATTCTATTTCTGTTGGAGAAGAAATGGAAAAAAAATTACAAATAAAACCTGCAAAAAGGAATCCAATCATTGCTGGTAAACCAAATAGTGAAAATAGCAATCCAAAGACAGTAGCGAAGAAAAAAAGTAAGATAAAGTCCATATTTTTAATTTTTTTTAAGTATTGTGAGACTACACTATCAGTGAAGTAGATAGAAATTTATGTTTAAATCTTAAATTAATACCTATATATGAATTACTTTTGATAATACAAATACATTTATTACTACTTTTACTTAAATATGTCTAATCAACTGTCCACAGAATACTTAACAAATGATGATGCAAAAATAGCTAGCGATTTAGCTAGAAGATGTGTTCAATGTGGTTTTTGCACAGCAACTTGTCCTACCTTTCAAATAACTGGAAACGAATTAGACGGCCCAAGAGGAAGGATATCACTAATCAAAGGTGTTCTTGAAGGTAATAAACCCTCATCAATTACTCAGTTTCATCTTGATAGGTGTCTTTTATGCAGAAATTGTGAAACTACTTGCCCTAGTGGCGTTCAATACGGAAAGCTTTACACTATCGGAAAAAAACTTGTGGAAAAAAAAGTAGTCAGAAGAAAATCTGACCAAATTTTAAGATGGTTTCTTAAAAATTTCCTATTATCTAAATTTTTTTCCTTTTCAGTGCAGTCAGCCAGAATTTTTCGCTTTATCTTACCATCAGTACTCAAGAGTAAAATCCCCAAAATATCCTCTAACTCTTCTAAATTTAAAACTATAAATATAAAATTAACAGCAAAAAAAAATAGCAGAAAAGTTTTGCTACTTACTGGGTGCGTGCAGCCCGCTTTGCTGCCTAACATCAATACTTCTACAATCAAGTTACTTAATTTTTGTAACATTGGATGCATAATTACAAAAAATACCACCTGCTGTGGAGCGCTTAAAGCTCATTTAAATGACAAAGAAGGAAGTGTTCTGCAAGCAAAACAAAATATTGATTCATGGTGGCCTTATGTGAAATCGGGTGAAATAGAATCAATCGTTGTAAATGCGTCCGCATGCAGCCTTGAAGTTAAGAATTATCACGAGTTATTTCCGNAATCATCTGAATATTATCAAAAAGCAAAAAAAATTAGTTCAATTGCAATCGATTTAACAGAAATGCTACCTTTTTTAGTTGATTTTTTAAAAACAAAATCTCAATATAAACAATCCTCAAAACTAGCATTTCATCCACCATGCACATTGCAACATGGTCAGAAAATTAATGGAATAGTTGAAAAATTTTTCAATCAATTAGGTTTTGAAGTTTCAATTCCAAAAAATAATTCAAATATATGTTGCGGATCAGCTGGAACATATTCCGTCTTAAACCCCTTAATTGCAAATACTCTTAGAGACGAAAAGCTTTACGAATTAAATAAACTAAATACAGAAATCATTATTTCATCTAATGTTGGATGTATTGCTCATCTTCAGAGTGGTACTGAAAAAAAAGTGATGCATTGGGTTGAATTCTTAGCTGATAATTTAGAAAAAGA
The DNA here is from genome assembly GCA_002171155.1 of Betaproteobacteria bacterium TMED156. The sequence goes on along the minus strand of NHHF01000132.1, from coordinate 5,442 downwards.
AAATTAGTGTTTGAAGAATATTTTTATATTTTTTATCAGACTTTAGTTAACAATAATGAATTATTGAAAATAATATTCTTAACACTTCAGGTAAGTATAAGTTCAGTTTTAATTGCGTCAATTTTTGCTCTACCTTTAGGTTCTTTCATTGCGATAGTGAGATTTAAAAATAAAAAACTTTTAATTATTTTTCTTAATGCTTTGATGGGACTTCCACCTGTTGTTATAGGATTGATGGTCTATTTATTGTTCTCCAGAGCTGGACCTCTAGGTGAATTTGGCATTTTATTTACTCCTGAAATAATGATCATTGCTCAGGTTATTTTAATTTTTCCAATTATTTGTGCTCTTTCAAGACAAACAATTCAAGATCTTTGGCAAGAGTATGAAGAGCAATTAAATTCTTTGGGAGTATCTAAGTTTAAAGCAACACTTACTTTACTCTGGGATGCGCGTTATTCACTCGTCACCATTATACTAGCAGGGCTTGGAAGAGCTTTGTCAGAGGTTGGTGCAGTATTAATTGTTGGTGGGAATATTGAGGGCGTTACTAGAGTCATGACAACCGCAATAACACTTGAAACATCGAAAGGAGATCTTTCATTTGCCTTGACGTTAGGTTTGATATTAATTTTTATAATATTAATCTTAAATGCAGTTATCTTTGCCGTTAATGAACTGACTTCTAAATATTCAAAATGAGCAGTGTTCTTCCATTAAAACTCATAAATGTTTCCTACAAAGTTGGTGACAAAATCATCTTAGATAATATATCAACAGAAATAAAAAAAGGTTTGCCAAAAGTTATTCTCGGCCCTAATGGTGCCGGAAAAAGTTCTTTAATGAAAATTTGCCATGGACTAATCAACCCGACATCTGGATCAGTTTTTTGGTCACACCCCAAAACAGATAATTTTTCTACAAAACATACTATGGTTTTTCAAAGGCCCGTTATGCTAAGACGCTCCGTCAAAAATAACTTGCTTTTTGTTCTAAGAGATAGTTTAAAAAAAGAAAAAAAAATAAATTTACTAAAAAAAGCCTTAGAACTGGTAGATTTGGAAAGTGTCTCTGATTGTCCTGCTAGAAATTTATCTCAAGGTGAACAACAAAAACTTGCTTTAGCACGAGCATGGTTGCTGAATCCAGAAGTTCTATTTCTTGATGAACCAACGGCAAATTTAGATCCAGAATCAACTGAAAAAGTTGAGTATATTATTGAAACAATTTCAAAAAATGGAACGCAAGTTTTAATGACAACTCATAATATTGCGCAAGCTAAGAGAGTGGGAAAAGAAGTTCTTTTTTTATATAATGGTAAATTAATTGAGCAGCGAAATTGTAATGATTTCTTTTCATCCCCTAGAACTGAAAAAGCAAAACTGTTTATAAATAGCGAAAAGATAATTTAGTTAATTTTTTTACATGTTTTTTGAAACAATGCTTTAAATAATTCATCATCATCAATTGACCTCCAATCTTCAGGTTTAAAATAATCTTTAATAGGAAGACCACTTGAAAAATGACCGGAAAAGGAGACTCTTATCATTCTTCTAAATTCGTCATTTTCACAGTCAAATTCCAATTTAAATTGCCTGGAATTAATTTTTCTATTATCTTTTTTAAAATTTTTAAGGGCCCAAATACTCTTTACTCCTTTATCAACTTTTCTAATACTCCCGGGGTCAACAAAAATTTTTGCCTCTTCATTCTCAGCAATTACATTCCATTCACTAAAAACATGAGAAGGAAATAAAAAAAAGAACACACTCAAATAAAATATTTTATGCAATCTTTAACCTTTCAATTATTACAAAATAATAGTTTATAGTTTACATTGCTATAATTTAGTTTTCTATAAAGTTTGATCTTGGATAAAACAAATACCGAATTTGAAGTGTGTTTGCAAGGAGAAATTCTTTTATCAGATATTTCTGGTTGGAAATATTTCTTAAATCAAAAATATAAGAAATATCTTCTAAACTCAGTTTATTTTGATACGGATAACTTTACTCTTTTAAAGAATCATTTGGGATTAAGACTAAGATATGAGAGTACTAATTGGGTACAAACTTTAAAACTAGAACTTCCAGACCACAGCCGTTTTGAGTGGAACGAACATCTTGATAACAATACATCCAAATTCACCCCGAGGCTAAATCCTTTATTTTTCCCATCAGAGAAAGACCTAATATCCAAAAATTGTCATATTGGTAGCAGTTTAAGAGACCTTTATTGTAGTTTAAAACCTAGGTTTTACGTTAATGTAGAGAGAGTAACATGGAAAATTAATTTTCATGATGGCTTAATCGAGGTATCTATTGACCATGGTTTAATTACAAATAAAGCAAAAAAAACAACTGTTTCGGAAATAGAGCTTGAACTACTGGAAGGACCGCCCTATTTATTATGGTTGTTTGCAAAAAGAATTATTACAGGCTTCCCACAACTAAGATTTGAATTTAGGTCAAAAGTATTTAGAGGTTTTTTATTATTTGATTTTAACTCAGATAATTTTTTTTATGAGAAAAAAGCATACTTAAGTAAAAAAAATAACTTAAAAATTACAACCAAAGAAATAATTTTGAGCAAAACAAAAAGTTTTTCTTTTTTCGCTGAATTAATTTTACAAAATCCTGATAGTCATTTTCTTAAAATATTTAATCAAACTATTTTTGAATTAAATAATTTTTTTAAATGTTTAATCTCATCTAAAAAATATTCAAGAAAAACCCTAAAAAACTTTTACTATTTCAATAACCAATTCACTTATCTTATAAATCTTATTTCAGCAATCAATAAAATAGATGCGAAATCCTATATAACCCACAATCCCAAAAAAACTACAGAGCAGCAGAGATCGATTCTTCTATGGCGAAAAACTCAATTAGTTAAATTAAAAAAGATTTTATCTAATCCTAGAATTACCAAACTAATTGCTGATTTGGGGTTGTTTGCAAATACAATGCCAGACAAATTGGGAAATAAAGAATTAAAATCAACAATTTTACTAAAGAATATTTATAAGAATATTAGCTAGTATTACGGATAAAAAATTATTTATTTGAATTACTATCATCGTCATGATCGAGCTTAAGTTCAGATTTAACAATAATTTCCTTGGAGAAATCTTTTTTTACTGCAACGCCAAGTTTCTCAAAATCTCTAGCTTGTGTTATGAGATTCCCCTGGCCTTTTGTTAGTTTGTGCATCGCCTCATCATAAGATGTTTGGGCCTCAATTATCTTACTACCTACTCTCTCCATGTCTTGCACAAAATTTACTAACTTCCCGTGAATTCTTCCAGCACGACTCGCCAATTCTGCCGAGTTTCGGCTTTGATCCTCAAACCTCCAGAGTTGTTTAACAATTTTAAGGTTGGTTGTTAATGTTGTTGGGGTAACTATTAAAATTTTATTCTCAAGTGCTATTTGAAAAATTTTTTCGTCTGTTTGGATTGCAGCAATAAACGCTGCCTCCATTGGTACAAACATAAATACCATCTCCGGGGAATTTACCCCTGACAAGTCAAAATATGATTTTTCTCCAAGTTCTTTTATTCTCAACTTGAATGCATCTGCATGTTTTTTTAAAAGTTTTTTTTGCTCTTCTTCATCATTCTCGTTTACATAATCTCTGTATGCATTTGTAGAAACCTTTGAATCAATAATAAGATGTTTATTTTGAGGCAAGTATACGACTACATCTGGAATTCTTTTTTCTGTATCAACAACACCTCTGACTTGAGTTTTGTATTCATGACCTTTTCTTAAACCACTTCTATCAAGAATAGTTTCTAGAACGAATTCGCCGTATATACCCTGAATTTTAGTTTGGTGTTTAAATGCCAGACTAATATCTTTCATATTGCTAATTTCGGCTTTTAATTCAGAGTACAATTCGACTCTTTCTTTAGAAGCGGCTTTCTGTATGATTTTAAATGAGTCACTAAATTGGTTAATATCGGTTTTAAAAGGAGAGAGAATTTGCTCCAACCTTTCATTACTGAAATTAATAAATGACTTGGATTTTTGTTCAAAAATTTCATTTGCTAGAGTTTTAAATCTATTTGACATCACTTCCTCTGCAGACTGAAGTCTTTTATTAGTATCAACTTCAATTCCCAATTTTGTTTTTAAATCAATTATTTCACTTCTTTGTGAATTTATAAAAACTTCCAATTCCTTATTTTTTCTTTCCAGGTCTAATTTTTGATTTAATTTTTCTTTGTTTGTGGCAATTTCTTCTGAAAGATTTAAAACTTTTTCCAATAAATTTTGATTTTTTTTGTAGAGAAAAAATAAAGCAAAAACTCCAATAATAACCAAGAATATTGAAAATAAGCTTATAGATGAGAGGTCAAAATTCATAAGGTTTAATTTTCATATATTTTAATTTGAAAAAAAGAAATAATTATGGACTAATGAAATTTTAAAAAAGTAAGATTGTTAACTAGGTTTTTGAACGATTACATACCTTTCCACTTTGATCTAGTATTATAACTATAATAATTTTATATTCTTTCTTGAAACCAAAACTCTAATTGTGTACCGTAATTTAAAAAAAATGGCATAAATTTCAGTCTTCATCTTAGAAAATAATAGATAAAATTTTTTTTTGTTAAAAAGTAATTTTTTCTCAATTAGAATATGTAAGATCTTGTTTATTTGCAGTATTTAAAATTGAAATCATACGATATAGTATTTTAAATAGAATTTCATCGAAATGACTAAATGAAAAGAAGCCCTGTTACTAACAAAAAATTAGGTTTTAATACTAAAGCAGTAAGGTCTGGAACTTTTAGATCAAAAGCTGGCGAACATTCTGAAGCACTATTTTTGACATCCAGCTTTATTTTTGAATCGTCTCAGCAAGCGTCAGATAGGTTTGATGGTGCTGATAATGGTATGGTTTATTCTCGTTTCACAAATCCATCAGTACAAATGTTCGAGGAAAGACTGGCTGCATTAGAAGATGGAGAATCGTGTTTAGCAACAGCATCGGGAATGTCAGCCATACTTTCACTTTGTTTAACTTTTCTGAAATCAGGTGACGAAATATTAACAACATACAGTCTGTTTGGAGCAACAATTCAGTTATTTGAAAACATTTTAAAAAAATTCGGTGTCTCTATTAAATACGTTTCTTTAATTGAACTTGAGGAATGGAAAATTGAAATAACAAATAATACAAAGTTAATATATCTTGAATCACCATCTAACCCGCTTAATCAAGTAGTTGACTTAACCGAACTAGCAAAACTTGCAAAAAAGAAGAGAATAATTTCTGTAGTTGATAATTGTTTATGTTCACCGGCACTTCAAAAACCATTGCATCACGGTGTCGATCTTGTTCTGCACTCGGCAACTAAGTTCATTGATGGACAAGGCAGAGTAATGGCAGGTGCAATTATCGGAAAAAAAAACCTAATAGAAAAGATTA
>NHHF01000131.1 GCA_002171155.1 Betaproteobacteria bacterium TMED156 | reverse complement strand
TGCCTGACGTATAAGTTGTACTGTCAACGAGTTCTGATGGTCTATAAATTCTACCTATACCTAAAGAAGCAGGTGTTGGCGGTATCCATGTTGGTTGGTAGCTATCATAATAACGTAATGTTATAACATCACTAATTTGAGGTTTTTGAGTTGGTGTACCTAAGAAAACTATTTTAGTTCCATTTGATCCAGTGCTAATAATATAATCATGATTAAGTGTTAATTGTACATTATTTTTATAAACGTATAATGCTTTTGTTTGATAATCAGCATCTGGGTCGAAACTACTTGTGATATCTAATCCTGGTTCGTTATTGAAAACTGTTTGAGTAATACTATTTAAACTAATTAAAGTACTCTGTGAACCCCAAGTGTAATTTGTAGTGTTGATAGTATATGTCTCAGAAGTATATCTGTCACCACTAGCAACCATGTTTGAATAAGCAAAAGGATCTGTAGACAATTTACTAAGATTAATATCAGCCAATGCATTATCAACTATTTGTGCTGTGGTTAAAGAATTGACTGCATCTGAATTTTGAATTTTATTTACAGCATTTAAAAATTTTAATTGGAACTCTTGATAACGATTTTTAACATAATCTAAAGATTCTGGTACATCTAAATCTTCATTATTCATTATAGCCATTGCTTTTAATAAAGGAGCATCATGTTGTAAGATTACTGAACCTAAACTTAAATCTTCTTCGGTGTCTCGATAATTGTTATTACCACTTACCGTTCCTGTAAAACCAAGTTGATTTTGTACAATTGATTTAAAGTGTTGGAATAGCTCACTGTAAGTTGTTGTACTAATGTCTTGGTTTGATGCATTGTTTTCTAAGTTTTTTGGTACTTCATAATAGTTTGTTGATCGTAAAGGATCTTTACTATTTGTTGCATAGTAAACTTTGATAAAATCTTCTGCCACTAATGCAGTAACAAAATTTAATATAACACTATCGGTAGTGGTGTAATCAGTTCCGAACTTTAACTTCTCACCGTTTTTAAAAACTTCCATATCAAGAACAGATGTAGGAATAGCTTCTAGTACAATTGGAGTAGTTATATTTCTGTTGCTGACTACATGTTCTTGAATTAATCTTTGTGTTAATTTTTTAGTTGGTTCGATTACCCATTCATTTGCATATTTTATTTCTTCGGCTCCAGCAAGTGTTGTTACAGGATTATCAACAATAACTAATTTTCCTCCCATCTTATCATGAACACCACAATTGTAATATAATGTGTCTGGAGCAGTTGAAGGAACTTTGAATTTTAATATTGAATCTGTACCTCCATAGTATGCTCTAGAACCAGTGATTCCTCCAGTATATTCACCTGTGTATGTACCTGATGACCAAGTAGTTCCAGTTGATATATAAAATGGATGATTTGCATTTGAGTATCCAGTTGTTGAAGATTCCGGTGAACTAAATCTAAAGTTATAAGTATTACCTCTAACTAATATTAGTGATGGTGTTTGTTTTCCGTCGATGTAATATCTATTTCCTGCTCCATTATTATTTGGATTAACATTTACTTCATAATTAATAATCTTATCAATTGTTTCTGGATATGTAAATTGTTTATAATATTTGTATCCTGTAATTGTGTTTCCACCATATGAATATGTATCTTCATTTAAAAAATTACAATATTGTATGTCACTACGATCTACACCAGAAGAATATGATAATGGGAATCCTAATTCCGTGTCATCAGTTCCTGTTCCTTCCTTATAACCAAATATTTTTGATCCTGCAAAATTAGATGAACTGTATACTGAACTGTCACTTAATAAAACTTTATTATTGTCATACAAATTATATAAAGGTGCTTGGTTTGATTTTGTTTTTTGTTGTGCTTGGTTCCAATTATATCCATCATAATACCATTCAGTGCCTTTGTACGTGTTACCTTTTTCAATGTATACTTTATCATCAGTGTTTAAGTTTGATGCAACTTGAGTTAACTTAATACTAGAGCCAACTCCAGATACTTGCCAAACAGAAGCACCAATAGTAAAAGATGAGCTAGAAACGTCCCAACCCAAGTCACCACCAGTGTTACCTCCGCCACCAGTACTTGCATCCCCATCGATGTCTTGGTCCCAAAGTGTGGTACCATCCCATGGAACATAATCATCTTGACTTGAAGCATTAATAAACAATATTGTATCTCTATTTTGAATAGCTCTTCCATCGATGTTAATGGTTGCTGAACCTTCAATCTGTGTCTTTGTTAAAGTTGGTTCAATAACTGTAACGTCTAGTAAATGTTTTTTACCATAATCATATAATTCAATATCACGTTTAAATTCTATTATCGGCCTTGTTGCACGTCTTGATGATGAGCGTTGAAATGCTGTTGATGACGTTGCTTGTGATATATCAAAGTTTGTAACGTCCCATGCATCATCATCCCATGCTTGGTCGGTCTCTGTATTAACTGTTGTTACAGGGTAACTATCTAAAGTATCTTTATGTACCCAGCCGTTTGATTTTGACCAAAGATTTCCATCTGTGGCTCCTCTTTTAATTGTTATATAATCTTTCGTGGCTGATGTTGAATCATTAACATTTCTTAATGTTCTTGTATCAATTAATTTAATTTCTTTACCTACTCCCTCAATAAAATATGTTATTGAAGTTTGAGTGTGTGTTGCTGTAATAACTCCGCTAGTACCTGCTGATGTTGTAATTGTTACTGTGCCGGGCGTGTCACCGTCATTTAAAACTGCTGATGTAATTTCAACTGCCGTTATTGCTCCACTTCCGTTAACGGCTGTAACTTTACCTATATTTTTTCCTGCAATAACAATTGCATCATCAATTGCATAACCAGTTCCTGCCGCTGTAATTGTTAATGAATCGACTGTGTAGAAATATTGGAAAGCAGTACCAATTATGTATGATCCTGCAAATCGAATGTGCAAACCATTTGTAAATATTGTACCATCTGGTGCTGTATATGTTTTTTGTCCAACAATGTCTGTTGGTAAAGTTATAGACGCACTTGATGTCCCGTCAACTGGCTTTGATGGAAGTTTATTAAACGTTCCGCCAGTTTCTGTTGATAAATCGTCTGCGTATGGATACCAATAATAATTAGCATAGTTTAAAAACTTGTCCATGTCAATTGGCGGAGCATATGAATAATAAGATGATTCGAACAATCTCGATTGTTCATCAACTATACCGCCATCAAAACGAATCTTGTTTATAACATCATTGTAAGTTGTTTGATAAAGAATATTTTGAGTATTTGCATCTCTTACGACTGAGGCTGGCTCTAATTGATAATATGTCCTATCAACTGTTGGTTCAGCCAAATATGAATCTTTATTTGAATTAAATATTCTACCTTGACGTTGACCAACATAACCAACTTCATAGACACTATCTTCATTTTTGAACCATTGATCAAAAGTAGAATCAAAAAAGTTTTTTAACTTAGGTGATTGCAAAACATATGGTAATTGTTTTGATGCAATAAATTGCTCAGCCATTGTTTACGACCCCTTTTTTAAATTCTGATCAGTAAATGAATTAATAATTTCAATGTTGTCAACTGTTGCTGTAGAATAAAATAATTCGTTCGGATCAGATGTAATTTCAAATAAATCTCCAAATACTGATTCAGCATCAGCACCAACTATAACTACTGAACTTATTTGTGTTGATAATTGACTGTGTATGTAAGCACACAATTCTGTATAATAAAAACTTTCTCCGTAATCCCAATTTGAAATATCAAAGAACGTATTAATTGATGATAGCACTCTTGCTTTTATTTCATTATCCGTTATTGTTGCGCCAGCGGCTTTCACGACTTTAAATGTTCCTTGTAACGTTATATCTGATGTTGTTCCAAATAATTTTTTAAATTTTGCCGGAGTATAAATTAATTGATCACCAATTGCTTTATATGAATTTAGTGATGATGAAAATAAAGTGTTTAGTTCTTCAACACTTGGTTCCGTTGGAAATAGATCAGCTGTTCTATTATTTGCTGACCATGTTAAAACATTATCATAATAATTAGTTGTCATAACAATTAATTCAACTATATTTGACACACTTGGATCAATCCTTTGATCTCTTGGTGCTGTATGTTTCCACTGGAAGAATAAAGGATTTGTAACACCGCTTGAGTTAAGATATGAGCGTCCGATATTTGCTCTATATATTACACTATTAATTGTAGCAGTGTATTGTCCTTGTGATCCAGTAGTTGTTACAAGTGTTCCGTTGTTGTAAAATTTTTTACTTGTAGTCAAAAACTCAATTCCTGAATTAGTTAATGCTGAAACAACTTTTGCAGTTGTTGATAATCGATAATAAGTGTATCCATCAAATTCAACGTAACTTTCAAATGTGATATAGTTTTTTGCATCAACTGTATCTTGTATGATATCATCAATCGATAAAGGATAGTCTGGCGTACCATCTTCATCATTATCATATGGAGAAACTTTAACTTTTCGATCATCAACATATCCATCTTGTTCTATGAAACTATCTACCACTGCTAATTGTATTGTGTCTTCTAGTTTTCCTCCAACTGAATGAGGTGTTACTGTAACTGTAGGAGGTGATGTATAACCACTACCGCCGGATATAATTGTAACATCTACTATTGAGCCATTATAGATTGTTGCGACTACAGAAGCTCCTGTACCTGCACCACCTGTGAAATTAATCACTGGAGCATTAGTATAATCTGATCCTGTTCTATTAGCATAAGATATTTTTGAACTACTAAATGAGTTTAAAAATCCTGATACTGTGCCGTTGTTTAATGCTGTAGGATAAACAGATAATGCACCAGATGATGATCCTGTTAATGTATTACCTGATATTCCACTGCTAAATGATCCAGTAACTTCGGTTAGTTGAATAGTTGACGAGCTAGTTACACCAACTTTTACTTTACCAGTTGCACCAGTATTTGCTTGAGTAATTGTTTCTCCTAACTGTACAGTTGTTGCGCCACTAAGAGTAAGATCAATATCAATCGTTGCAGACAATGTTGCTCCAGAACCTTTTTCTATTTGTGTGTTAACGTCTGGTAGTATATCAATCCTGTCTTGTACACTCAAACCTGTTTGTGTATCAAGTGTTTTATAATCTTTTACGTAAAAGAATCTTACGTCATCAGCTGATTGGAATACGTAATCTAAACCTCTTGCAGTTAATGTAAATTTAGCATTAGTGTTTGATCCCTTTTCAGTGAAAGTAGATTTAATTAACCAACTCGAATCGTTATTACTTCCTGCTGATCCTCCACTAATTGGATTGTTTGCACTTGAAAATTCTCCAGTTGTTTGTATATTTGTGTTGCTAACAAGATACCAACTTTCTGCTTTTGTTGATGAGTTATAAAAGTTATAACCTATACCAAATGTTGCTAAAGTTGTTGATGATGAAGTTAGCTGTGCTAAAATATTTGCACGTTCAGTTGCTGTAAATTGTGTTCTAAAATGTGGTAATATTGTTCTTGCAAAATAACCAGCTGGTATTGATTCACTTAATTGTATTGGTCCAGTTGTTAATGATGTTGGGTCACCATTTGCTGTAACACTCTTTACTGTTGTCCAAATTACTTTTGTTGGAGTAGTAAAGTTATCAACGAATTCAATTTTTGAACCTTTTCTAATATAACCGTGTCTTGTTGTCGAAGGATCCGTAGAAACTTTTCTAGTAGTTCCAGCATTATCAGTTGTGAAGTACCCGTAAAAACTAGACGTTGCAGTAGGCATAGTTCTCCATACTGCTGAATCGTTACCTACTCCTTCAAATCTAAACGTTCCTGTTCCTGTAGATATATTAGTTTCTATATCTTTTTTGTAAGTATCAAAATAAAAGTTTTGCATCTGAATTGTTTGTATCATTGTTTCCATTTGATCAACAACATTTTCATATGAACTATTATCTAAAACTGAAATAACACTTTCAGATGTGTTTGGTGTTTTATATGTAATTCCATCTTCTCCAATACAGTTTACATTTGCTACTGTACCTGTTGGGTCTTGGATATCAATGAATCTCGAATGGCCTGCATGTGTTTTGTTAATTGCCTTTATTTTTTGAATTCCTTCTACTTTTGTAACAGGAAACACATTGTAATCTTCAGCAGTAATCATTCTGTCTTGTGTATAATATGCTTGTGCCGAATTTGATCTAACTGCATTTGTTGATTCTCTTGGTTGTGAGTTTGTGATGGTATAATCTAAACTGAACGTCATTGCTAAATTAAATGTTTGGCTTGACTTATTAACGTAACTAAACGCAATACCTTTGTTTTGGATATCTGATGATTGTATTGCTTCGCCTCTTGATTTACTAGATCTGTACCAAATTCTATATAATCCTACAGGTATATTTCCAAACTGACCATCTGAAAATTGTACTGAGATCTGATCATTTAATCTTGTTTTTACGTCAAATATATTTCTTTGGCTTAATGCTAAACTATTGTAAATAATATTTTGTCCGGATAATGCAGGAACATTTTTCCAAGTTGATTGAACAAGACCATTACTATCAATTTCTTGTACCCACACATCTGTGTTATTAATGTTTTGCGTGTCAATGTCAACTGTTCTATTTTGTACCGGTTGGTCAAAATTAAAATCTTCGTATTCGATTGCTCCTTCTTTCATATATAAAAAGAATCCAGTATTGTTACTGCCAAAACCTTTTCCATCGTTTTTATAAATTACATTAAAAGAGTTTAATGGATTTGGATTCACTTCTTCAATATATCCTGCTGTGTTAAAACTTGCAGGAACAATTTCAAATGTGTAATTTTCATTGTTTACTTTTGAAGTAAACGGATAAGCAACTTGTACACCTTTGACATTGTTAAAATTATATATGTCATTGTTTATTGATGAAATTGATTGTGACTGTGCTGGTTTACCAAATTGATTTGATGAAACCAATGATGTATTTAAAACTGTAATAAACTGTTCATACCAATTTGGATTGTTTGGATCGTTCCAACGAACTTCAACACTACTTAAATTATTACCTTGACTATCTGTTACCGGCTCGGTTGTTTTAATTGCTGTTAGTTTAACAAGCCCACGTGCAGTATAATTACGTTTTGGTTTATAACTTAACATGTTTGCAAGTTTTAATATAGAATCTCTTCTTGATGCTGTGTCAACAAAATTTTCTCTAGCATTTAAATCTACTCTAAAGGATAAACTTTGTCCAAGGTATGCTAATAAATCAATAATTGCAATAAACTCAGAAGAGTTAATGTAATCATTGAATTCTTCAGGATAGTTTCTTTGGATGTAATTTAGCATAGACACTCTGATAGTATCAAAGTCATATGATCTAAAATCAGCATCTTGGAAAGATCTATAAATTACTTTCCAATCTTCGGCCGCAAATAAATTTGATTGTCTAACTAACTGACCCATTAATAACCTCCCGATCCGCTACTTGAAGATCCACCAGATGAACCAGTTCCGCCCATGCTTGACGAAGTTACAGATCCTGTTTGATTTACATTGAATTCGATCATCATTTGTTCAACCATATTTTGTGGTAATATGTTTAATTGAATATTCAAAACTATACCAGATTCTAAACTAGATACATCAAGATTCATTAGTTGTACTCTTGGGTCTTGTTCAACAATATTTTTTGAATCTTCTTCAATAATACTTTTGGTTTGTTCATCCAAAGGCTCGTATAGGTAATCCCATATTATACTACCAAACTCTGGTAACATAACACGTTCACCTTTTGCAGTCATAAAATGATTGTAAATATCTTGTTTGATTATGTCAGCGTCATATAATACACCATTTCGAGCATTTGGATTATTAGAAGCAAACCCGCGATAGATACGTGGAGTAACATAGTTACTTTGTGGGGAACTTACCGTTGAAGCTGGAGAGATTACACGTGATCCGTCCCCTGATCCATTATAATTTGCTGGTGTATTAAGTGCCATAATTTTCCTTTAACTGCTGTGTTATTAATATTTATATGCAAAGATATATACGTATATAATTATAGGTACATTTATTTAATATAAATAAGTTTGTTATGAAAATTAAAGACATTGATGAAACATTTAGTGGTTCAATCGCTACAAGTATGGGAAACGGAAATGGTTTCAAAAGCGGTGGTATTGGAATGGTTGCTCGTAAAAAGAAAAAATCAGAAGACGCACAAATTGGTGGTTTTATTAGTAATACTAACAAAAGATATGGTCCTGCAAAAGGTCCAAAGTTCACTGCTGGTGCTGGTATGAAGAATGCTACGTATCCTCCAAAAACAAAATAGTTTGATTAACAGCACATATTATATAAAATCAATAAATACTTGTATATAGGTGTTTAAATAATGAAAAAATATGATCAATATACAGCCGCTGATAAGATAGATGCACATCTACACGACAACGATATACACTATTTGACCGGAGAGATTTCTCAGGATAATGTTGAAGAAGCAATCAAATGGATTTTATCAGCAAATTTAAGCAAAAAACCTAAAAAAACATTAAAACTATACATTAATACCGTAGGCGGAGATCTGTATGAATCATTTGCATTAATTGATGTTATGAAAAACAGCTATCATCATATCAGTACAATTGGTATTGGTGCTGTCATGAGTGCTGGTTTATTAATTTTTGCAAGTGGGAAGCAAGGTGAAAGATATATTGGTAAAAACACAGGAATCTTAAATCATCAACATTCTGATGCAATGGAATCAAAAATGCACGATATGAGATCGCAGATGAAAGAAAACAATAACTGTGAATTAAGATGTTTGAATATATTACGTGAGGCTACTGGATACAGCTTATCTGATGTACGTAAAAAACTTAATACACCAAGTGATCAATATTTTACGGCCAAACAAATGATTGATTTAAAATTGGCCGATCATATCTTATAAAGCATTTGATTTTCTTAATAAATGGTTGTATAATATGAATATGATTAATGTCATTACATCTGGCTGTAGCTTCACTTACAATTCTGAGATGACGTGGGTTGGCCAATTAGAAGAATTATGGAACGTACATAATGTTGCTTCGTGTGCCGCAGGAAATGATTTAATATCAAGATTTGCAATTAATAAACTACAAGAATTAAAAGGACAAAATAATCTTTTAGTTTGTCAGTGGAGTGGTATACATAGAAAATCTTTTTTATCTG
>NHHF01000130.1 GCA_002171155.1 Betaproteobacteria bacterium TMED156 | reverse complement strand
TTTTCAATTATCTTAAGGAATTTATTAATCATTTCTAAAATTTTTAACATGTCTAATTGTTTTATTTATAAAAAAAAAATTTTTTAGATTCTGTTGGATAATGAAATTCTATTGGGCCATTGTGATTTCCCTGAATGAACTGCTGAACATACGAATCTTTGTTATCAGTAATTTCTTTTGGGGATCCGGAACCAACAAGCACCGCCCCATTTTTCGAGGGTCCCAAAAGAAAAATATGGTCGGCTATTTCGAAAGTTTCAAAAACATCGTGCGTCACAATGACAGATGTCGATCCCAATGCATCATTCAATTTTCTAATTAAATTTGCCGTAACACCCAATGATATTGGATCTAAACCTGAAAACGGTTCATCATAAAGAATTAATTCAGGGTCGAGAGCAATTGCTCTTGCCAAAGCAATTCTTCTTGACATACCCCCTGAAATTTCAGAGGGCATAAGATTAGCAGCACCCCTTAATCCAACACATTCCAATTTCAACATTACTGTTGTTTTCAACAACGATGATGAAAGTGCTGAGTGTTCTCGAAGTGGGAAAGCAACATTCTCAAAACATGAAAGATCAGTAAAAAGAGCTCCAAATTGAAATAATAATCCAATTCGTTTTCGTAAATTATTTTTCTCTTTAAAACTCAAAAGTGATATATCTTGACCAAAAACCTTAATCTGAGATTTTTTTGATGGAATCAAACCAGCTATTAGCTTAAGCAACGTGGTTTTACCAACTCCAGATCCTCCCATAATTGCAACAACACTACCTTTTGGTATTGAAAAATCTAGATTATTTATTATTGTTCTGGAATCATAACTAAAGCTGAGTCCCTGAAATCTTATTATGCTATTAGTGGCCATAAATGTTTTAATTTAGTTATATTGTTTAGATTAAGTGTTGATCATGGAAAATTTAAAAACAAAGTATTCATCTGATGAAATTTTGAAAACGGCAAAAAAAGTTTTGGAAATAGAATCTAAAGAGGTGATTAATCTTTCTAAAAAGTTGGACAAGAAATTTATTGATGCAGTTCGTACAATTTTTGCATGTAAAGGAAGAGTAGTGGTAACCGGAATAGGAAAATCTGGCCATATTGGTAACAAAATTGCTGCAACCCTAGCGTCCACGGGAACATCCTCTTTTTTTCTCCATCCAGCTGAAGCACAGCACGGAGATTTGGGTATGGTCAGAGGCGAAGACATTGTTGTTGGCATATCATATTCTGGTGAAACTGAGGAACTCTGTAAGCTTGCACCCTTATTTAAAAGATTAGGTTCAAAATTGATTAGTTTAACCGGTAATCCAAATTCTAGTCTTGCTACCCTTTCAGATATTCACCTCAACGCATCAGTTACGACTGAAGCCTGTTCTTTAAATTTAGCACCAACTGCAAGTACGACTGCCGCACTTGCCTTGGGAGATGCATTAGCTGTAGTGTTATTGGAGATGAGGGGCTTTAAGGCAGATGATTTTGCAAGAACCCACCCGGCAGGAGCACTTGGAAGAAAATTATTAATTCATGTTTCCGAAGTTATGAGGACTGGCAAAGAACTTCCAGTAGTTATAAGTGGCTCCTCATTGACTGAAGCTTTAATTGAGATGAGTGCTAAAAGAATGGGGATGACATGTATTGTTGATAGAAATAATCATGTAATTGGAATAATTACTGATGGAGATTTGAGAAGATTGATTTCCAAGGGCATGAATATTCAAACTTCTAATGTCAACCAAGTGATGACCACAGGCGCTCAGGTGATATCTGCAAATGCATTAGCAAGTCAAGCAGCGCACTTGATGGAGAAGAATAGAATAAACCATCTTCTTGTTGTTGAAGAAAAGAAATTAATTGGAGCTGTTGGTATTCATGATTTGCTAGAGGCAAAAATTATATGAAAAAAACAAGTTTTAATGATTTGATTACAGAAAAAATTAAAAGACTTAAATGGATGTTTTTTGATGTTGATGGAATCCTAACTGATGGTAGTCTTTATTTTTCGAATAGTGGAGAAGAATTAAAAAAATTTAATGTCCTTGATGGGCACGGGATAAAAGAGTTAAGAAAATTTGGCATTGGTGTTGGACTAATCAGCAACAGAGACCATTTGGCAACTCGAAAAAGAGCAAAAGAGTTAGGGATCAAAACATTGATGTTAAATGTTTCTAATAAGGTTCTAGCATTTGAAAATTGGGCTGAAGAAAATAATGTAGATCCTTACAGTTGTGGACATATGGGAGATGACTTGCCAGACTTAGAACTTTTCAAAAGAGTTGGTTTTTCAGCAAGTGTACCAAATGCATGCGAGCAAACAAAAGATGCTGCAGATTGGATATCTTTCAAGCAAGGTGGACAAGGAGCTGTAAGAGAGCTTTGTGATTTAATACTAGAAATTCATGAATAAATGGAGAGAATGGATCGGAAGTTTCATTTCCTTGATTATTTTCCTCTCGCTTGCATTAATTACAGCAATTTTCAGCGAATATTTATCAAAAACATCTACTAGTGCTTATGAAAATGAGGGCCCAAGTGCTTCATTATCAAATGTTTTAATTGGGCAAACAGAGCAAAATGGCCAATTACAAAGCCATTTGTCGGCAAAATTGATAACATTTGATGTTAATAATGAGGCAACACTCACTAGACCTATCCTGCTACTTTATGAAGGACCTGATGACCCAATTTACGCAACTTCAGATACCGCAACACTAAATTCTGAGGGAGATATCATTCGTTTAAAGACAAATGTTAAAATATCAAGAAAAAGCTCTTTGGCATCAAAAAGTTTTGAGATATTAGCTAACAATACTACATTTGATTTGAAGTCTAAAACTGCATATTCAGATGGGCCTGTTAAAATAAAGACTAATTTATATGAATTAAAGGGTATAGGGATGAAAATAAATCAAAGTAATAAAATCATCACAATACTCAATGATGCGTCCCTGAACAGAAAATAAATGAAATTAAACCTTCCCATCTCTAAAAAATTTTCTATCAGTCTTATTTTATTTTCACTTGTTACTTTTCATTTCGAAAAAAAAGTTTTTGCCAATGGAGTACAAACTTCCCCACTTAGAGTCGATGCCGATTCACTGAAACATGATGACAAAAATTTAGTTACTACCTTCAAGGGAAATGTAGTTTTAATTAGAGACAATCTGACAATTAAAGGTGATATTTTAGAACTCAAACAAACTAGTGAGGGATTATCATACGGTCATATTATTGGTAATCCTGCGAAGTTCAAACAAAAAAGAGAGACTGATGGCGATTGGATAGAGGGTAAGGCCAAAAGACTAGACTACGATGAAAGAAAGTCCATGTTTTTTTTGTATGGAAATGCCAGTCTTAAAAGGAAAAGTAATGGTGAAACAAAAGATGAAGTTTCAGGTGACAGATTAAGTTACAACAGTCTAACTGAAATTTATAAGGCTGAAACTATTCCTGGTGAAACCAGAACTAGGATGACATTGATGCCTCGTAAACCCAACAAAGATTAGAAAATATGTCAATAATAAATCGACTCCATGCTAAAGGATTAAAAAAAAGTTTTCAAAGAAAACCGGTAGTGAAAGACATATCATTAGACGTTAAGAGTGGAGAAGTAGTAGGACTTTTGGGTCCTAATGGTGCGGGAAAAACAACCTGTTTTTACATGATTCTTGGTCTAATACCCCCTGATTGTGGAGAAATTTTTTTAAACGATGAATCAATAACTAGTGACCCTATCCATATTCGTGCTTGTAAAGGTTTAGCTTATCTTCCACAAGAAGCGTCAATATTTAAAAGAATGAGCGTTGGTGAAAATATAATGGCTATTCTCGAATTACAGAAAAATNATAAAGGTAAAAGTATTTCAGAAGAGGAAATTTTTGCTGTTAAAAATAAACTTCTTGAAGATTTACAAATAAAAGGTATTGAGCATAATATGGGACAAACCTTGTCTGGTGGAGAACGTAGAAGAGTTGAAATAGCAAGAGCATTAGCCAGTAATCCACAATTTCTGCTTTTAGATGAACCATTTGCAGGGGTTGATCCAATAGCAGTTATTGAAATACAGAGGATTATCAGATTTCTAAAATCTCAAAAAATTGGAGTACTTATAACTGATCACAATGTAAGGGAAACGTTAGGTATTTGTGACAGAGCAACGATAATTCACGATGGTTTGGTACTTTCTAGCGGTATGCCAAACGAAATAGTTGGTAATGTTGAAGTTAGGAAAGCATACTTAGGTGAACACTTCCGAATGTGAATATGAAAACTAGTCTAAATATCAAAACTGGACAACAGCTAGCTCTCACACCTCAGCTTCAGCAGGCAATAAGGTTGCTTCAAATTTCCACGACTGAACTACATGAAGAATTGGAAGAGGCTGCCTCAACTAACCCTTTACTTGAAGTTGAGGAACTGCAAGATAACTCATCGTCCAAGGATGAAATACAAGAGAGTGTTTCTAACCACAATGATGTTGAAAAGTCTGAATCAAGTGATTTAACAAACACTGAACCAGATATTTTGAAATCTGATGTCTCCTCCCAAAGTAACAAAGAAGAGACTAACGTTATTCAAAACGAAATTGAAGACACTTCTGATTATTACTCTAGTTCTACAACCGAGGAAGTAAATCACGCTGAGGAGTGGTCGCAAATTAAAGTAAGAAAGAATAACATTACTGATGGTGGAGAAGACTCAAGGACAAACTTAAATGAAGACCCCATAACATTGACTTTACATTTGCGTTCACAACTAGGAACAATGACTCTTTCTAAAAAAGAAAGAACTTGGGTTGAAATTCTCATTCAAGCTTTAGACCCTGATGGTTATCTCAGAGAATCTCTTCAAGAACTCGAGTTACCCTTTTCCCAAGAGTTTGAAAATGAGTTTGGAGAAAGGTTATCTGTTGAAGAAATGCATATTGGACTTAAGCTACTACAAAGTCTTGATCCCAAGGGAGTAGGAGCAAGCGATCTCTCGGAATGTTTACTATTGCAGTTGGACACAAAAGAAAAAAAATTACCTGAAGTAAAAGCAGCTCAAATAATCTTATCGGATCACCTACAACTTTTAGCACAACACAATATTTCAGGACTTATTAAAGCAACAGGGCTTACGAGAGATTTGATTCATGCTGCCGATTTAAAGATTAAACAGCTAAATCCCAAACCAGGATCTGCTTTCAAGAGAGAAGTCCCAATAACAGTAATTCCAGACGTTGTTGTTTACAAAGGATCTGATGGAATTTGGCAAGCTAGATTGAATAATGCTGCGCTTCCTAAGGTAAGAATTCATGAGAATTATGCAAAAGAAATTCAAAACAATGGAAGTTTAAAAGGACCTTTAAATCAGCAATTGCAAGAGGCTCGTTGGATGTTGAAAAACGTTCAGCAAAGATTCGATACAATACTTAGAGTTACTAAAACAATTGTTGAAGTACAACAGGATTTTTTTGAATTAGGTCCAAGAGCTATGAGACCCTTAGTTTTAAGAGATGTTGCCACTAGGTGCAATTTACATGAATCCACTGTTTCAAGAGTAACTAATCAAAAATATGTGGCTACTCCAATTGGATGTTTTGAATTAAAGTATTTTTTTGGTAGTCATGTTCTTACTGAAGATGGTGGTTCAGCTTCAGGTACAGCCATAAAAGCACAGATTACTGAATGGGTTGAACAGGAAAACTCAGAAAAGCCATTTTCCGATCAAATTTTAGCTAATAAATTTGGAGAAATTGGCATTGTAATAGCAAGAAGAACTGTAGCAAAATATAGAGAATCTTTAAAAATCCCAAGTGCCAGCATTAGAAAAAAAAGATGAGGAGAAAATACTATGAATCTTAAGATTTCCGGACATCAAATATCAGTCACTCCAGCCATAAGAGATTACATAATTCAGAAATTTGCAAAAATACAACGTCATTACTCACATGATATAGATGCTTATGTCGTGATAGAAGTCAATAAGTTGATTAGTAAGATCGAGTTAACAACTCATTTGCCAAAAAAAGACTTGCACCTTGAAGTTGAACACTCAGATATGTACGCTGCAATTGATTTAATCGCAGATAAATTAGATAGACAAGTAATTCGTTATAAAGAAATACACAATGAATCAGTGCACTCTGGTAAATCACTTGTATAGACAATTCTTAATGTTTATGTTGCAATGCATCATATGAAAATTTATTAGGAATTTTTCTGATGAACAGGCTAGCTAAAATTTTAAAAGTTGATCAAGTTATTGTTGGGGTTGAAACCACTAGTAAAAAAAGAGTGTTTGAATACGCTGGTTTAATTTTTGAGGCCAAATGTGGTATTTCTAGAAGCAAAGTATTCGATTCGCTATTTGCAAGAGAAAGACTTGGTTCAACTGGTCTAGGAGATGGAATAGCAATTCCACACGGAAGAATTGACGGTATAAAAGAGGCTGTTGCTGTTGTTTTATCCTTAAGCTCCTCAATTTCATTTGATGCCAACGATAACTTACCAGTAAATTTACTTATTTTTTTATTAGTTCCAACTAACGCTGCGCAGAAACACTTGGAAATTTTAGGTGAAGTTGCAGAGATGCTATCCGATAATGCTTTTAAAGCAGAGTTAAATAATTCAAAAGATGCACAGACTTTATATTCTAAGCTTAACACTTGGCGTCCAAGTAATGCCCCGATAAGCTAGTCTAATGTTAAACATTCGAGAGTTTTTTAATTACAATAATCATCTCTTAAAATTAAATTGGCTAGTTGGAGAACAGAATAGTGAAACATACATAAAGGATGAATCATTTGAGAGTGCTGAAATTGTTGGACATTTAAATCTAATACATCCATACAGAATTCATGTTTTCGGAAAACCCGAAATTAATTATTACAACCAAATGGATTCCCAACGTAGAAGTTATTTAACTTCCGAACTTTTTTCTGCAAGACCACCAGCCCTAATTATTGCTGAAAATCAAGAAATACCTAATGACATATTACACTCATGTAAGAGTAAAAATATACCTCTACTTGCCACTTCCCAATCAGCCGCTACAACAATTGAACTATTAAGAATACAGCTAGGCAAACTCTTAGCCCCCAGAATTACTATGCATGGAGTATTCATTGATGTACTCGGAATAGGGGTTTTAATTACAGGAGAATCTGGACTTGGTAAAAGTGAGTTGGGTCTTGAACTCTTGACTCGTGGCCACGGATTAGTTGCAGATGATGCGATTGATCTAGTTAGAATAGCTCCAGAAGTTATTGAGGGGAAGTCTCCAGATATTTTGAAAAATCTTATTGAGGTTCGTGGTCTTGGTCTTCTTAACATAAAAACTATTTTCGGCGAGTCAAGTATCAGAAGAAAGTTCAGATTAAGACTAATTGTTCACCTCGAGCGACGCTCTCTTATTCATGAATACGACAGATTACCTTTGGAGGATTTGTATGAAAACGTTCTTGGTCTCCAGATTCGAAAAGTTACAATACCAGTTGCTGCAGGAAGAAATCTAGCTGTTTTGGTTGAAGCTGCTGTAAGAAATACAATTCTTCAACTTAGAGGAATAGATACTATGCAAGAGTTTGCTCAACGACAGAAAAAAGAAATAAATAAAAATAGCTTTGATGGTTTGTCAACTTCATCGACTTCAGAAAAGAATGAATAATTTGGATGTTTTCATTGTTACTGGTCTTTCAGGTTCTGGCAAATCTTTGGTTTTAAGAATTCTTGAGGATTCCGGGTTTTTTTGTGTTGATAATATTCCAGTTATTCTTGTTGATTCTTTGCTTAAGGTTCTTTCTAATCAAAATCGAACGCAAATTGCTATTGCCATTGATGCAAGAGATGAAAAGAGTCTGAAATTCCTTGTACCAGAAATAATTTCCCTAAAGGAAAAAACAAAAAACCTTACAACTCTATTTATTAGTGCCAGTAATACATATTTGATCAAGAGGTATTCCGAGACTCGGAGAAGACATCCCTTTAGTTTCCTGTCAAATCAAAATAATGAAGAAAATATGGCACCCACAATCGGTGAATGTATTGATGCTGAAAGGTCCATGTTGGGTGAAATTGAAAAAGTCTCAATCAAAATTGATACAAGTGGACTTAAACCATCAGATTTAAAACACAGAATAAGAGAATTAATTCAGTTAAGTCCTAAAAATAATCTTATTGTTATCCAATCTTTTGCTTATAAAGAGGGGATCCCACCTGATTCTGATTTGGTATTTGATGCTCGTTGTATTCCTAATCCTTTTTACGAAAATAACTTAAAAGATTTAACAGGCAAAGACAATCAAGTTGTTAAATTTTTAAAAAAACAAGAAAAGGCTAACACTTTAATTTCAGAAATCTTAAATTTTTTAAATAAATGGTTACCTTTTTATCTTCATAAAGAACGAAGTTATTTCTGCATTTCCATTGGCTGCACAGGAGGGCGACATAGATCTGTGTTTTGCGCGGAGGAACTAGCAAAAGAATTAAAAAAAAATTGGACAACCTCAATTAGACATAGGAATTTATTATAAAAAACTAATTGCTTTCTTAACAGAGGATGGGATAGGTTTCTCATTTAAATTACTATTTTTAAACCATCTCACACCACCCTCAAAATTTTTTCTCTTACAAAGAATACCCCAAACTGAAATATCAAAAATAAAATTTGATATTGGCAACTTAAATCTTTTAAGGAAACAAGCCTTCTTAGGGATTAAATTGTTTTCTTGAATTTCGATTGGAATCCAAAAATTTTCCCAAAGTTTAGAATCCTTAGACTGCACCAATGCTATCGAATCCTGAGTGTGAGGAATTATCCAACTTACACGCTTTATGTTTTTGAATACTTTCTTTTTTTTAACTGGGTAATTGCCCACTTTTCCCTCTAAAAATGAGAGGCAACACTCTGAAACTGGGCATAAATCGCAAAGCGGTTCTTTAGGACGACAAATTAATGCCCCTAAATCCATTATGCTTTGAGTGTAAATAGGCATATCCGAATTACTTTTTGGTAGATGTTTACTACAAATAATAAAGATTTTTTTTTGAAGTTTTGCTGAACCAATTCGTTCTATAAGTTTATGTTGTCTCGCAACTATTCTTATGACATTTGCATCCATTATTGGTTGTTTTTCATTAACTGTAAATGCAGATATGGCAGCAGCAGTCGAAAATCCTATACCGGGAAGTTTTTTCCAATCACTTGCAGATTTTGGAAAATTTACTTTTCCACCTGAGCAAATGATTTTCGCAGCTTTGTGCATATTTTTTGCCCTCGCATAATAACCTAGTCCACTCCAAAATGACAAAACAGTTTCAATCTCTGATTCAGCTAAATTTTTTACGTTGGGAAAATGTTTAATAAACCTTTCAAAATATTTAACACCAGTTCTAAACTGAGTTTGTTGCAACATTATTTCAGAAAGCCAAACTTTATATGGATCAATTTTTTTCCCGTAACTGGGATTCCAAGGGAGATTTTTACGACCAAAACTTTTTCCCCAGTTTATTAAATTATTTGTGAAAGCTAAATCACTATGTATATTTTTTAAAATTTTTGACATTTTTTACAGTAGAAGCTACTTCTTTGTGCAATATATTTTGTGTCCAACATATAATTACAAATTAGACAGAACTTATCCTTCCTACCATATACCATATGTTTTTTTGCATAGTTACCTGCCTCTCCATCTATATTAGAATAATTATTAATAGTGCTTCCACCTGAACGTATGGCTTCTGTTAGAACAAATTTAATCGAATTTACAAGCCTGCTCATCCTGATAATACCTAAACTTTTTGTTTTTGCATTTGGGTTTATGCCTGCTCTAAATAAAGCTTCAGAGGCATAAATATTACCTATTCCGGCAATTATTCCTTTCATAAGCCATGCTTTGATTGGCATGTTAACTTTTCTACTTATTAAGTAAATGTAATTTTCATTAAATTTTTCTGATAAAGGCTCTATCCCAAAATTAAAAGGAAGCTGAGAATCAAATAAATTCTTCTCATCGCTTCTTTCAACAAAATACAATCCTCCAAATCTTCTAATATCCTGAAAATATAAAAAATTGTCCTCCGCTTGAAACGAACAATGAACATGCTTGTTATTTGCAATGAACACCTTTTGCTCTACTTTTGATACAGTGATTTTTCCAGTCATACCAAAATGAATTAGAATCCATGAATTGTCTAATTCTAAGATTAAATATTTTGCTTGTCTAAATATTCTCTTAACCTTCTTATTTGTCAGAATAAAACATTCGTAATCGGACAATTGGGAACGTAAATTTTTATCGCTTGTCCAAAAATTTGTTAGAATTTTATTTTTTAAAATAGGTATTAAAGATCGAGTAACAATCTCAACCTCAGGTAACTCTGGCATCAGACACTATTCATTTGGCTTAAAAAAAGGTATTTTATACGATATGACTTATTTACATTACATCAATAAAAGAATATTTTTTGTATTATTGGTAATCTTCGCTTTTGGAACTCTAAAAGCTGACCCAATTAAAGAAACAATAGCCATATCCCCAGGTATAATTTTCCAAATACTAGCTAGTGAGCTTTCAGTAATATCAGGAAATATTCCGCCTGCAGCTGCTACTTATGCAGAAATCGCTGAAAAAACTCAGGATATTCAAGCTGCAAAAAGAGCAACAGAGCTAGCTATAACAATTGGTGACCATATCACTGCACTCAAAACAGCTGAGATATGGAGGAATAATTCTAATAATGAATCCAGTGCCGTTGAGGCTGTAGATGCACTTCAGTTAGTTTTAGAAAGAACAGATGATTTGATTAGATCAATGAAAGTTCGAAGGAAAGATGCTGAAGAAAATAATACACTTGACATTTTTTATAATAAATTAAGTTCTTTGGTTAAAAAAGCTCGAAAACCTGAAACTGGATTATTGATTTTTGAACAAGTTTCAGAAGATGACCAAAATCTACCTGAAGTCCTTTACACAACTGCACTTCTTCAATTCAATCATGGCAATATTTCTAAGATGGAACTACTGTTACGTAAGTTGATTGATATCAAGCCTGATCATGCAAATGGCCTTAATGCACTCGGATACAGCCTTGCAGATAGAGGTGAAAATTTAAGTGAAGCAAAAAGACTTATAAAGGCCGCTCTAATATTTTCTCCAAATGATCCACATATAATTGATAGTATGGGATGGCTGTATTACAGGATGGGTGATTTAGTTAAAGCCGAAGAGTATTTAGCAGTCGCATTTGCTAATCAACCTGATCCGGAAATCTCGGCTCACTATGGAGAAGTTCTTTGGATGCTTTCGTCAAAAGAGGAAGCTTTGACCATTTGGAAAATTGGATTTAAACAAAATGCAAATAACAAGACTCTTTTGGAAACACTTACCAGATTCAAAGTATCTGTTGATGAATTAGTCACTGAAAATCAAAATGAAA